>CANJCM010000030.1 GCA_947472765.1 Opitutia bacterium | reverse complement strand
CGCCTGGTTCGCCTGTTCGCATCCTGCTGTCCGCGCCATTTTTCGGTGTATTCGGTTTAAGGTGTTCGCTACACCCCAGCCATGAAGACCCGCCGCGCCATCGTCGAGAACTGGCTGCCACGCTACACCGGCGTCCCTCTGAACAAATTCGGCGAATTCATCCTGCTCACCAATTTCGACCACTACGTTAAGCTTTTTGCGCAGTGGCATCGCGTGCCCATCCTCGGTCGCGACCGGCCGATGACCAGTGCAACGGCGGGCGACATCACCATCATCAACTTCGGCATGGGCAGCGCGACCGCGGCCACCGTGATGGACCTGCTCAGCGCGATCAAACCCCAGGCCGTGCTCTTCCTCGGCAAGTGCGGCGGACTCAAGCATCGCGCCGAACTCGGCGATCTCATCCTGCCGATCGCCGCCATCCGGGGCGAGGGCACGAGCAACGATTATTTTCCGCCCGAGGTTCCCGCCCTCCCCGCCTTCGCCCTGCAGAAGGCAATCTCCACCACGATCCGCGAACATGCCCGCGACTACTGGACCGGCACGGTGTACACGACCAACCGCCGGGTCTGGGAGCACGACGACGACTTCAAGAAATACCTCCGGAAGATCCGGGCCATGTGCATCGACATGGAGACCGCGACCATCTTCATGACCGGATTCTACAACGAGATTCCGACCGGTGCCCTGTTGCTGGTCTCGGATCAACCGATGACCCCCGATGGCGTGAAGACCGCGGAGAGCGACACCCAGGTGGATCAGAAGTACGTGAACGACCATCTCCGCATCGGCATCGCCTCGCTCAAGCAGCTCATCAACAAGGGCGTCACGGTTAAGCACCTGAAATTCTAAGGATTTTCGCGGTGCGAAAATCCGAGGTGGCAGCGGCCGGGCTTCGCCTCTGCATCCGGTCGTGGCGGGGTATTGGATGTCATCTATTACTTCGATTCCGAAGTTAAATGGATTGGCGTGGCCCTGTCCGTGAGGACAGGGACTTCTCGATTGCTTTGCTTAAAGTCGTCCCGCTGCTCACGCAGCGGGCTACGAAGCCAACTTCGGAATCCGCGCGCCTCTACGAAAGTTGCGCCGACCCAAATTTCGTCGGGGCGGGGCTCGTCCACGCCCGGCTGTTTACGGCATCGCCCAATCTGCTCTACGCGGCAGGTTCGACCGTGATCCAGAAGGGGACGAACACCTCGCGGCCGCCGAGGTTGATCTGCGCCCAAACGACGTACCGGCCGGGCTGCGGGATCGTCAGCTTGAACTTCAGCAGCGGCAGCTGCGCATCCGGACGCTGCAGCGGGTCGAGCTCGATCGGATGCAAATGAGCAAAGCCGTTGCGGCCTTCATCGAAGGCCACGAGGTGCGCGTAAGCCCCCATCACCGGCTCCATCGGCACCGCGGCGCCATCGGGGCGGACGATCGCAAACGAGAGATCGATGGGCTGCCCCGCGCGCAGCGGTGAGCCGCCGGTTGCGAGCGAGAAGCGGAAACCGTCACGCTCCACCACCGGGTTCGAATCCCGCGGCGCCGTGCCCGCGTCGCCGGAAGCCGCTCCGGCATTCCAATCGACGCTCGCATAAAGCCCACGCGCCGTGGCGGCGGGGGTGAAGTCCGCGAACACGCGGTAAACGCCGGGACGTTGCGGCGTGAAGGCGAACCGCCATTCGCCCGGCTTCTCACCCGGTTCGGGATGCACGTGCTGGTAATCGGTCAGCGAGGGATCGATCAAGAGCAGGTGCAGGCGCCGGGTGTGTGTGATCAGCAGGTCTTCGGGAGCGATCGCCTTGCCGCTCGCGGTCCGGAGTGTCACCACCGCGCGAACCTCCTGCCCGGCCCCGCCGACCGGGGCGGCCGAAATTGTCATCGTCACAGGTGAGCGCACCGCGACCACGGAGATGAACTGCGGGTTCAAGGGATCGCAGAACTCAATCGAGTTCGCACCAGTGGCGCGAAAATCCATGTGACTCAGGTTGGTCCCGGTCGGAAGCCAGCGCAGGAAAGCAAAGACCGCGACGGCCGCGGCCGTGATCGCCGCGATCTGCCGCCACGCGATCGGGGTCGGGGCAGCGGCTTCGGCGGCCACGCCACTCATCCCTTTTTCATCCGGGAAACAAAGTCGCCCGCCTCCCACATCGAGCCGTCCACGCGCTGCGCGATCCGGCCCTCCTCGTTGATCAAGAGCGTGGCCAGGGTGTGCTTGAGCAAGCCGCCCTCGAATTCCGCAATGACCCCAAACTGCGTCAGCAGATCCTTCACCGCGCTGTCGGGGCCGGTGAGGAAGGAAAAATTCTTCGTGTCGATGCCGCGGGCTTCCGCATAGCCGCGGAGGACGCCGGGGGAATCGAAGGCCGGGTCGAGCGTGACCGAGATCAACTCGAGGTTCTTCACCCCGGATTCGGCGGCGAGCTTCTGGACGGCCATCATCTTCAAGGTCGCGGCCGGGCACTTCGTCTGATCGGGGCAGCGCGTGAAGATGAAATTCAACAGGATTTGTTTCCCGACAAAACGCGCACTCTGCACCACGCGTCCGTCCTGATCGTAGAGCGCGAAGGTCGGCACCTTCTCGCCGATCTCGCGATACGCTTCCTTCCCCAGGTTGTGCGTGTCCTCGCGGAGCTTGCGGGCGCCGGCCGCGATCGTGTCGGCCGTGACCTTGTCGTTCGGCCAGATCTTCTCGAGGCGGAAGTCCCCGCCCGGCGGTGCGATTAACTCGGCGCGGATCTTCTGACCCTCTTTGGCGAGCGCGACGTCGCCCGCCTCGGCCTTGAATTCCATGGTCATGGCGGGCATCAGCCCCTCCACGGCGTCGTGCCGCACCACGAGAACCTTGTGCTCCGCGTCGACGCGGACGATTTCGCCGGTCAACGGAAAGCGGCGCTCGCCGTTTTCCGCCTGGGCCGCCGGGGCGGCGGCGGTCGTCGACGACGAGGGACCGGACCGCGTGCAACCTCCGGCGCCGAGCAGCAGGACCGCGGCGGCGAGCACGAGCCTATTAGATTTCATATGCCTACGGATTCGCCGGAGGAAAAAATTGTCAAAGGGTTTGCGGCAGGCAGCAACCCACCTACTCCTTTCCCTCGCTCTGCTCATGGCTCCTGCTTCCCATTCCGGCCGCACCGCCGCCTACAAGCCCGGTTTGGCGATTTTCACCGCTTTGGGCGGAGCTTGGGTCTTCGTGCTCGTCACCCTGGGTGCTTTCACGACGAGCATCGGCGCCGGCATGGCCTTTCCCGACTGGCCGCTTTCGAACGGTTCGCTCAACCCGAAAGGCTGGCTCGAGGATCTTTCGATGTTCGCGGAGCATTCGCACCGGCTGAGCGGCACGATGATGGGCCTGATCAGCATCGGCACCGTCGTGTGGCTCGGGCGGACCGAAAGCCGGCGCTGGTTGCGACAACTGGCCTGGGCGGCACTGGGAATTGTGATTCTGCAGGGCGTGCTCGGCGGCACCCGGGTGCTGCTCGATCCCGTGCATGTGCCCGGTTTCCAGATGACGCTTGGCCAGATGCTGCGCATCCCGCACGGTGTGCTCGCCCAGGTGTACGTCTGCCTCGTCATCGCCATCGCCCTCGGCTGTTCCCAATCGTGGATTGAAAAGCCGCCGCACCTGAATCCGCGCATTCGCCGGCTCGGCCTCATCTGCTGCGTGCTGCTCTTAGTGCAGCTCGCGATTGCCGCGACGATGCGCCACAACGGCGCCGGACTCGCGATTCGCACGTTTCCTTACTCGACGCCGGACGGCCACTGGCTCCCGGCCACGTGGGACTTCCGCGTCGCCATCCATTTTGCCCATCGCGTGATGGCCCTGATTCTCGCCGTCGCGGTGCCGCTGTTCGCCTTCTCCATCCGGCGGGATCGGACGGCCCCGCTCGCGATGCGCGCGGCGGCCTCCGGCCTGTTGAGCCTGCTGGTGCTCCAGATTTTGCTCGGGATGCAGATCATCGAGACGTTCCGCCGCGCGGGGGTGACGACCAGCCACGTGGTGGTCGGAGCCGTGATGCTCGCGACGGTGTTCTGGTCGACGTGGCTCGCGCACCGCGACGTGATTGAGGGCAAACCGGCGCCATGAGCAGCCCGGCCCCGGGGAACGCGACCTTTCGCGACTACCTCGAACTGACCAAGCCGCGGCTGAGCCTGCTCTCGGTGCTGACCGCGGTGGTCGGATACCTGGCGGCCCGACCGCCGTCCAACCCGCTGAAGTTCACGCTCGTCGTCGTCGGCACGTCGCTCGCCGCCGGAGGAGTGGCGGCACTCAACCAGTGGCTGGAACACGACACCGACGCGCGGATGAAACGGACGGCGGAGCGGCCGATTCCCGCGGGCAAGGTGGCCACGGGATCCGCGTTTGTCCTCGGGACGCTGATGTGCATCGCGGCGCTCTTTCTCCTTTTTGCGAAGGTCAACTCGCTGGCCGCGCTGTTTACGCTGCTCACCATCGCCTCGTATCTCGGCTGGTACACTCCGTGGAAACGGTGGTCGCGCTGGAGCACGGAGGTCGGGGCGATCGCGGGCGCGTTTCCACCGTTGATCGGCTGGTCCGCGGGCGAGGGCCGGGTGTCGGCGCTGGGCTGGATTCTCTTTGGCGTGCTGCTCTTCTGGCAGATTCCGCACTTCATGGCGGTGGCCTGGACGCACCGGCACGACTACTCCGCGGTTGATTTTCCGATGCTGCCGCCCGGCGATCCGCTCGGACGGCGCGCGGCGGCCTGGTCGCTTGTCAACACCGTGGCCCTCGTGCTGGTGAGCCTGCTACCCATGATCCTCGGCTATGCGACCCGCGCCTACGGAGCGGCGGCGGCGCTGGCCGGGATCTGGTTCTGGTGGCGGGCGCTTTCGTTCCTGCGCTCCGACGATCGCGACGGCTCCGCCCGGAAACTCTTCTTCGCCTCGATTCTCTATCTTCCCATCGTGCTCGGTGCGCTCGTTGCCGATCGGATGATGCACTTCTGACGCTCCCGCTCCGCGCCATGACGATCCAAGACATTCCCGCCCTCAACGCCGCGCTCAACGCGCTGGCGACGATCCTGATCACGGCCGGCTTCATCCAAATCAAACTGGCGCAAGGCAGCTCCACCGCCGCCGGGCGCGCCAGCGGTATTCAGCGGCACCGTGCGATCATGCTGGCGGCGGGTTTTGTGTCCGCGGTGTTTCTGGTCGGCTACGTCACCCACAAGATCCTCGTGCGGGGGGTGCACACGCCGTTCGGCGGCAGCGGTGCGATTCGAACGATCTATTACACAATGCTCGTGTCGCACATCTTCCTGGCGATCGCGATCGCCTACCTGGTGCCGCGAACGTTCCTGCTGGCGTTGCGCGGCAACATCGAACGTCACCGGGCGTGGGCGCGTTGGACGTTTCCGATTTGGTATTATGTCAGCGTGACGGGTGTGCTCGTCTATTTCTTCCTCTATCAATGGTGGCCCTCACCGGTGGCGGCGCACTAGAGCGGCTAAAGAAAGGCCGGTAGCCACCAACGGGCGCGGACAAGCCACGCCCCTACAAAGTCAGCGCTACCCTTTCCTAGGGGCGCGCCTCGTGCGCGCCCTCGGTACCCTCCGTGCCATCCTGCGACCCCTTAATCTCGGCGTTCGCCCGATCTCGTCACTGCCCCAGGCCAAGAAAAAGCCCCCCGCGCGAGGCGCGGAGGGCAAAGGCTGACGAAACGTCTGACGTCCTTACTTGACGACCAGCGTGCCCTTCATGCCGACCATGAAGTGAGCCGGGAACGAGCAGATGAACGTGTAGGTTCCCGGCGCCGGCGCCTTGAAGGTGACCTCGGCGGTCTTGCGGGGCCCGAGGAGCTCGGTCTTGGCGATGACCTTGTCGGCGAGAGACGCCGGGACGTAGTCCGAATCCTTGGCCGTCATCGCCGCCGCCGCGAACGCGGCCGGATCGGCATCGGCCTTCAGCAACACCCAATTATGGCCCATGGCTTCCTTCGGAAGCGTGCCCACATTGGTAAAGACGATTTTCAGGTCTTCACCGGCTTTGGCCTCGATCGAGGTGACACTGAACTTCATCTGGTCGTTCGCGGTGATTTCGATCACGCGAGGACCGGCCGGAGCGGCCGCCTTGGCCGCAGGCGCAGCCGCAGCGGCGGAAGATTCCGCAGGAGCGGCGGCCTTCTGGCCGCAGCCAGAAGCGCACAACACGACGCAAAGCGATCCGAGCAGGAAGGAAGCTTTCATAGGGCGCGCAACGTGGCCGACGGCTCGGGGACATGCAAAAGGTTTTTGCCGCCAAAAAATCCTTAATAGTTTTCCGGGCGCACGGAAAACTCTGGATTATGGCTTGAAATGAAATGGCGTTCGCGAACTCTCTCGTGCCTTTGGCGTTCACTCCGCGCTCTGATTTTTTCGTTCCAGACAGCCCACATGCTCACCTTCCTTCCGACCCTTGCCCGGTGGAGCCGCGCGGTTGCGGCTCTCGCCGGTCTCTCGTTGCTCGCTGGTTGCGACCTTAACTTCTGGAGGATGGATGGCCACCAATCGACGATGGTCGTCGAAGGCCCCGTCGCCCGGGACCAACTGTACGTTTTTTACGTCACGTGCTGGGTCACACTGGTGATTTTCATCATCGTCGGCGGCGTCCTGGCCTACGCGACGGTCAAGTTCCGCGCGCGGTCCGAGGCCGACGAGCACGCCGAACCGCCCCCGCAGGGCCACGGTAATCCCTTGGTGGAGCTTGGCCTCATTGGCGGCTCCGTGCTGGCGCTCGTGTTCATCGCCATCCCCACCCTCCGCGCCATCTGGACGACCCACGACGTCCCTGAGGCGGAAAAGGCGAATGCCTACGAAATCAATGCCACCGGTTATCAATGGTGGTTCCGTTTTGAGTATCCGAGCGAACAGGCGACCGTTGATGCCAACATCAAGATGCCGCTGGTCACTGGCAACGAGCTCGTGATTCCCGCCGGCCGTCCGGTTCGGATCAATCTCCGCACGGTCGATGTCATTCACTCCCTCTGGGTGCCGAAGCTGGCCGGCAAGGTGGACATGATCCCGAACCGGGCCAACTTCCTGTGGCTCAAGGCCGACAAGCCGGGGTATTTCTGGGGTCAGTGCGCCGAATATTGCGGCGACTCCCACGCCGTCATGCGTTTCCGCGTCGTTGCCCTCGGGCCGCGCGAGTTCAATGACTGGCTCGACCAGCAACTCCAGCCCGCCCGCAACGTGGCGCCCGTCCCGGCGAACGCGAACCGCCCCCGGGCTCAGTTTACCGCCCTCCGGAGCTTCAAGACGAACGAGGCCGGCATCACCGCCAAGTTCGACGTGAACCCGTTGGAATCCTGGAAGGAAAAGCAGGCGCCGGAAAAGGATGAGGACGCCGCCCTCGTCGCCCAAGGCAAGACACTCTTCTCTTCCAAGGCCTGCATCACTTGTCACTCCGTCCGCGGCCATGTCGGCGCCGGCATCGCTGGCCCTGATCTGACGCACGTCGGGTCCCGCTCGACGATCGCCGCCGGGTTGATCGAAAACAACCGTGAGCAGCTCCGTCGTTGGATCCGCAATCCCGGCTCGGTCAAGCCGGGCAACAAGATGGCCAAGGGTTACGTGGACAACAAGATCGTCATCTCCACGGAGGAGGAAGTCGCCCTCGCCGCCTACTTGGAAAGCTTGAAATAAGCGCTCGCGTGTCGCTGCCCCGTCGGCGGTTCCAGCCGCGACACAGGCAGTCGGTCCGCAAGTTCATTCCCTCCGTACGCCAATCGTATTCCCTTTAACCGCCCTTAATCACGAAACCTTCCATGGACGCACTGGCCAAACCCGCCTACCTCACCCACGAGGAGCACGCGCCTTCGCAACCGAAGCTGTTGGTGCATCCGAGCGCCAAGACCGGCCTGATGAGCTGGCTGACGACCGTTGACCACAAGCGCATCGGTTTTCTCTACGGCTTCTTCGCCCTGTTCTTCTTCCTGGTCGGCGGCTTTGAAGCCCTGCTGATCCGGACGCAGCTCATGGTGCCGAACAACGATCTGCTCACCGCGCAGCAGTACAACACGTTGTTCACGATGCACGGCACGACGATGATCTTCCTGGGCGTCATGCCGCTGTCGGCCGCGTTCTTCAACTTCATCATGCCGCTCCAAATTGGAGCGCGCGACGTCGCCTTCCCCCGCCTCAATGCGTTCTCGCTTTGGACGTTCGTGGCCGGCGCCATTATCCTGAACATCGGCTGGTTCCTCCCGTCCGCCACCCACGGCGCACCTGACGGCGGCTGGTTTGGTTATGCTCCCCTCACCTCCAAGCAGTTCATCCCGAAGCACTCGATCGACTACTGGGTCATGGGCCTGCAGCTCCTCGGTGTCGCGTCCATCGCCGCCTCGCTGAACTTCATCGTCACCATCATCAACATGCGGGCGCCCGGCATGACCATGATGCGCCTCCCGGTGTTCGTCTGGATGACGCTCGTCACCTCGTTCCTCATCGTTCTCTCCTTCCCCTTCATCACCATCGCCCTCGTGGAAGTGATGATGGACCGCCAGTTCGGCACCTTCTTCTTCGAAGTCTCCGGCGGCGGCATGCCGGTCCTCTGGCAGCATCTCTTCTGGGTCTTCGGCCATCCCGAGGTTTACATCCTTATCCTCCCGGCGATGGGTATCGTCTCCGAGATCCTCCCCACCTTCTCGCGCAAGCCGCTCTACGGCTATCCGATCGTGGTGTTCTCGGGCGCGTGCATCGGCTTCCTCGGTTTCGCCGTCTGGAGCCATCACATGTTCACCACTGGCATGGGCACCGTTGCCACTGCGGCTTTCTCCCTCGCCACGATGGCCATCGCGGTCCCGACC
This sequence comes from Opitutia bacterium, assembly GCA_947472765.1. Lineage (GTDB taxonomy): Bacteria > Verrucomicrobiota > Verrucomicrobiia > Opitutales > Opitutaceae > ER46. The sequence continues at coordinate 40,691 of CANJCM010000030.1, read as the reverse complement.
GGGGTGAAGATCTTCAATTGGATCGGCACCCTCTGGAACGGCCACCTGCAGATGCGCACGCCGATGATGTTCGCCCTCGGCTTCGTCTGGATGTTCATGATCGGCGGGTTCTCCGGCGTCATGCATTCGGCCGCTCCAGCCGACGCCCAGCAGCAGGATAGTTATTTCGTCATCGCTCACTTCCATTACGTGCTCATCGGCGGTTCGCTCTTCGGGCTGCTCGCCGGCATCCACTACTGGTTCCCGCTGATGTTTGCCCGCCAGGTGAGCGAGTTCTGGGGCAAGGTCTCCTTCTGGGTCATCTTCGTCGGCTTCAACGTGACCTTCTTCCCGATGCACTTCCTCGGGTTGAACGGCATGCCCCGCCGCACCTTCACCTACGATCCCAATCTCGGTTGGAATGTGCCGAACATGATCGCCACGATCGGCTCCTACATCCTCGGCGTCGGCATCGTGATCTACTTCGTCACGATCATTTATACCTTCATCAAGGGCAAACGCGCCGCCCGTGATGCTTGGGATGGCCGCACCCTCGAGTGGTCGCTCCCGAATCCGCCCCCGGAATACAACTTTCGCGTCATTCCGACCGTCCACGCCCGTGACGCCTGGTGGTACGAGAAGCACCACCGCGAGGAGATTGAGAAGGAAAGGGCCCTCCATGCGAAGGAAGAGGAAGCGCATGGCGGCATCCACATGCCCTTTGCCTCCATCTGGCCGTTCGTGGCCAGTTGCGGTCTGCTCATCGGCGCCATCGCCGTGTCCGCCTTGGACAGCAACCCGGCCCCGGGAATTCACCTCAAGCTCGGTCTCGCGCTGACGGGTGCGATCATCATGTTTATCGGCATCTATTTCTGGTCGCTCGAAGGCAACGAGGGCTACCACCTGCACCTCGATGAAAACGGCAATCCCATCGAGGATTCGCACGCCAAGCACTGATCCAGCGACGTCTCCAGCCCCCGCCTTTCCCAATGAGCAGCCACGCGGCCACCGCCACCATCGATCATCATCACGATCCGAGCACGTCGACCGGCATCCCGAACAAGAAGCTCCTCATGTGGGCCTTCCTCGCGTCGGACTGCATGTTCTTCGCGGCGCTCATCTCGACGCACCTTATCTACCGGCTCCATCCGCCGGCCGATGGCCTCGACCCGAAGGTGGTGTTCAGTCCGGAACTCACTTCGTTCTCCACGTTCATCCTCCTGATGTCGTCGCTCATGATGGCCCTCGCCGTCACTGCGATTCAAAAGGGTAATCTGAAGAGCTGCCGCTGGTCCCTGCTGACCACGATCTTCTTCGGCATGATCTTCCTCGGGTGTCAGGTGTACGAGTTCGAACACTTCGTCCATCAGCGCGGCATGAAGATCAACAACAGCCTGCTCGGGACGACCTTCTACACGCTGACTGGTACGCACGGCACGCACGTGGCCATCGGCGTCCTCTGGCTGTCTCTGATGTACGTCCGCTCCTTCAAGCCGGCCGCCGGCAATCCCTGGGCGAAGTCGTGGTTTTCGCACAACCTGCTGCATGTGGTGACGCTCCTCATCGCCCTGCTGCTGACCCTGAAGGTCGTTCTCGGCTTGGTGCACGCCATTCAGACCGAGCCCACCGTCGGCGCCGCTCTGGGCCACTTCTTTGGGTCCGAGTTCATCTTCCTCGCCGGCGCGCTCATCGCCTACGGCGGGCTGGTCTGGCTGGCTCGTCCCCGCGGTCCGGTCGCTTTCAACGAGGCCAACGCGATCGACGTCGAGTCGATGGGCCTCTACTGGCACTTCGTCGACATCGTCTGGATCGTCATCTTCACGGCGGTCTACCTGCTGGAATACCTCTGATCCCGGTTCCCTATCCTTTCCTCATCCACCCATGAGCGCACCCATCACCGCCGCGGCCGCCGATCACGATCACGGTCACGAGTTCAGCAAATTCCAGATCTACGTGCAGATCGCCATGCTCCTGGCGGTCATCACCGGCATCGAGATCATCTGCGTCTACATCCCTTTCGCGAAGTGGATCATCGTCACGACGCTGGTGGTCCTCTCCGTCGTGAAGTTCATGTTCGTCATTTTCTACTTCATGCATCTGCGGTGGGATAAGCCGTTCTGCACGATCCTTTTCTTCATCGGGCTCACCCTCGCGGCCGGAACCATGTGGGCCCTGCTGGCGCTCTTTAGCGCTGAAGCGAGCCTGCCGCTCCCGACCTGATCGGCCTCGGTCCGATTTCAATTCTGACGGCGGCCTGAATCCAGGCCGCCGTTTTTGTTTCCAGCCATGGCTTCCCGAACCCTCCCATCGCTCCCTTCCTCCTTCCGCCGATGATTGACTGGCGACACTGGCACAACGAACCCTGGCTCGTCGGAGGTCTCGTGCTGGCCGGTTGGATTTGGGCCATCCTGGCCGGACCGCTCCGCTCCCGGCTGGCTCCGGCGGTCGCCGGCCGGGCCGCGCGGTATCCGCGGGGACACGCCTGGCGCTTTTACGCGAGCCTCCTGATTTTCTATCTGGCCGTGGGATCGCCGCTCGACCAAATCGGCGAACGCTTCCTCTTCAGCGCGCACATGCTGCAACACCAGTTGCTCATCTACCCGGCCGCGCTGCTCTTCGTCCTCGGGCTGCCCGACTGGATGATCGACCCCGTGCTGCGGCCGCGCTGGATCAATGCTCCCCTTCGCCTTCTGGTGCATCCCGTGGTTTGCACGTTTGCCTACGCGCTCGTCATCGGACTCTGGCACCGGCCGGCCGCCTACGACTTCGCCCTCCAGAACAAGGTCGTGCACGTCGCCGAGCATCTCAGCTTCTTCGGGGTCGCCGTGCTCTATTGGTGGCCGGTGGCCAGTCCGTCCCGGGTCCTGCCCCCGCTCCGCGACGGCCCGCAGATGCTCTACTTCCTGGGCGTGCTCATCGCGATGACGCCGGTGTTCGCGTACATCACGTTTTCGCAGGACATCCTCTACCCGACTTACGAATACGCGCCGCGCCTCATCGCCAACTTCTCGGCCGCGGATGACCAGCTGCTCGCCGGGGTCGCGATGAAGCTCGTCGGCATGTTCGTCGCCCTCGCCGGCTTCGGCGTAGCGTTCTTTCGCTGGTTCAGGGAAAAACAATAAGGGCGGACGAGCATTCGTCCGCCCTCGGGTTCCCGGCGCATCCCGGAGACTCAGGCGCTCGGCGCGGCCGGTCCGACCAGGTCGTCGATCGAATCGCTCTCGGCGCTGACGTCCGCGAACAGCCACGACGACAGGTACCGTTCGCTCGCCGACGGGACGATGACGACGATCTGCTTGCCCTTGTTTTCGGGCCGCTTCGCCACCTGCAGCGCGGTCCAGACGGCCGCACCGGACGAAATGCCAATCGGAATGCCGTCGAGCTGGTTCACCTGCTTGCTGACGGGGCCGGAGTCAGCTTCCTTCACGCGCACAACTTCGTCGTAAATCTTGGTGTTGAGCACGGCAGGGACAAAGCCCGCGCCGATGCCCTGCAGCTTGTGGGGCCCGGGCTGGCCGCCGGAGAGCACCGGCGAGGCATCAGGCTCCACCGCAATAATCTTCACGCCGGGCTTGCGCGCCTTCAGCACCTCACCGACGCCCGTGATCGTTCCGCCCGTCCCGATCCCCGAGACGACGATGTCGACCTTGCCGTCGGTATCGCGCCAGATCTCCTCGGCCGTCGTCTTGCGATGAATCGCCGGATTGGCCGGGTTGGAGAATTGCTGCAGGATGAGGGCGTTCGGAATCTTCGCGGCGAGTTCCTCCGCCTTGGCGATCGCACCCTTCATGCCCTTCGGCCCCTCGGTCAGGACGAGCCGGGCGCCCAGAATTTTCAGGATCTTCCGTCGTTCCATCGTCATGGTCTCGGGCATCGTCAGGATCAGTTTGATCCCCTTCGCCGCGGCGACGAACGCGAGCGCGATGCCCGTGTTGCCGCTGGTCGGCTCGATCAAGACCGTCTGCTTCGTGATCTTTCCGGACTTCAGGCCGTCGTCGATCATCGAGAAACCAATGCGGTCCTTGACACTCGACAGCGGGTTGAAGAACTCGAGCTTGAGGAGGATGTCCGCCAGGGCGCCGTGCGCCGCCGCGGTCCGGTTCAGTCGCACGAGGGGCGTATTGCCGATCGTTTCCGTGATGTCGTTGTAGATTTTAGCCATGGTCGTAGGGGGGTGGGATCCGGGTTCTCGGCGGATCAAATCGCGTAATCGTCGTCGAACGAATGCGCCTGGCGCAGCCGCAAGTTCACTAGGTCGCCGACCTTGAGGTCAAGGCTGGCGAGCGTCACCCGGGACGTCTCGACCTCGACGGTCTCGCGGTTCTGGACCTGTTCGAGCGTGAGCCGGGCGGCCGGGCCGGCGGCATGAATGAAGCGCACGACCGCAGCGATGCCGGGCGCGCCCGGAAGATGGGGAGTGACCTCGATATCATGCGGCCGCACGTAGACCTGCCCGTCGGCGTGCAGGGTCCCGGGATTCGCGGCATGGGCTCCAGCTTGGGCGAGCGCTTGGGCACGGAGCACGTTCACATTGCCGATGAATTGATAGACGAAGGGTGAAGCCGGCCGATCGTAGATCTCCTGCGGCGTCCCCACCTGCTCGATCCGGGCGTTGTTCATGATCACGACGGTGTCGGCGATTTCCAGCGCCTCCTCCTGATCGTGCGTCACGAAGACGGTCGTCAGATTGATTTCGTCGTGAAACTGCCGGAGCCAGCGCCGGAGTTCCTTGCGCACCTTGGCATCGAGCGCGCCGAACGGCTCGTCGAGGAGCAGCACCTTCGGCTCGACCGCGAGCGCGCGGGCCAGGGCGATCCGCTGCCGCTGCCCTCCGGACAACTGGTGCGGATAACGCGAACCGTGGCTCTCCAACTGCACGAGCTTGAGCAACCGGTTCACGCGATCGGCAATTTCACTGCGCGACGGCCGGTCGCGCCGTTTGCGCACGCGCAACCCGAACGCGATGTTCTCGAACACCGTCATGTGGCGGAACAGCGCGTAGTGCTGGAAAACGAAGCCGACCTTGCGCTTGCCGGCGGGCTCGTCCGTGACGTCCTCGCCATGGAAGAGAATCCGGCCGCTGCCTGGGTCGGCATACTCGAGGCCGGCGATGATGCGCAGCAGCGTGGTCTTGCCGGAGCCGGAGGGACCGAGCAGGGCGACGAGCTTGCCGCGCTCGACGTTCAAGTCGACGCCCGCCAGCGCCGTGTAGGTGCCGAAGGTCTTGCTGAGTTGCGTAGCCTGGATGCTCATGCGGAAGCGGCGTCTTTGCGGGTGCGGGCGTGCTGCCATTCGATCAGGCTCTTCAGCACGAGCGTGACGAGGGCGAGGAGGGCGAGCAGCGACGACACGGCGAAGGCCGCGACGAAGTTGTACTCGTTGTAAAGGATCTCGATGTGCAGGGGCATCGTGTTGGTCTCACCGCGGATGTGTCCGCTCACCACGGAGACGGCGCCAAACTCACCCATCGCGCGGGCGTTGCAAAGGATGACGCCGTAGAAAAGGCCCCACTTGATGTTTGGCAGCGTGACGCGCCAGAACATCTGCCAGCCACTCGCCCCGAGCGTGAGCGCGGCGTATTCCTCGTCGCTGCCCTGGGCCTGCATCAGCGGGATCAGTTCGCGAGCGACAAAGGGGAAGGTGACGAACATCGTCGCGAGCACGATGCCGGGGACGGCGAAGATGATTTTGATGTCCTGCTGGTTGAACCACTCGCCGAACCACGGATGATCGCCGGCCCCAAGGTACGGTCCGAGCCAGCCCTGCAATCCGAAGACGAGCACGTAGATCAGCCCGGAGATGACGGGCGATACCGCGAACGGCAGGTCAATCAACGTTGTGAGCAGCGCCTTGCCGCGAAAATCGAACTTCGCAATGCACCAAGAGGCGGCGATGCCGAACACCAGGTTGGCGGGGACGGCACAAAGCGCCGTCAGCAGGGTGAGCTTGATGGCACTCAGCGCGTCCGGGTCATTGAAGGACGCCAGATAGACGCGCAGTCCTTTGCGCAACGCCTCGCCGAACACCGCCGAGAGCGGCAGCACGAGGAAGAAAGCGACGAAGACGAAGGCGATCGTCATGAACAGCACCCGCACCCAGAGCGGATTCCGGATGACGCGGGGCGTCCCGCCGCGCGCGGAGCCCTGTTTTTCGGTGAGTGAGGAAGCGATGCCAGCCATGTCAGATCCGGTGGTGCCGGCGGCTCCACTTTTGGAGGAGGTTAATCAGGAACAGCAGAATGAACGACGTCACGAGCATCACGACCGCGATCGCCGTGGCGCCCCGCACGTCGTACTGCTCCAGCTTCGTGATGATCAGCAGCGGGGTGATTTCGCTGTGCATCGGGCGGTTGCCCGCGATGAAGACCACCGAGCCGTACTCACCGACGGCGCGCGCGAAGGCCAGGGCGAAGCCCGTGATGAGCGGAGGCAGCAACTCGGGGAAGATGACCCGCGTCATCGTCTGCCAGCGATTCGCCCCCAGCGATGCCGCCGCCTCCTCGAGCTCCGGTTCGAGCTCCTCGAGGACGGGCTGGAGCGTCCGTACGACAAACGGCAGTCCGATGAAAGTCAGCGCGATGAAAACCCCAGGGCGATCAAAGGCGATTTGGGCACCGAGCAGTTTCTTCCAATCCACCGACGGCATCACGCCGGTGAGCCAGGCGAGGAAGCCACTCCACATCGGTTCCGCCCACTGCCCGACCCATCCGTTCTTGGCGTAGATCGCGGTCAACGCGATGCCAGCCACCGCGGTCGGCAGCGCAAACGGCAGGTCGACCAGCGCATCGACAATCTTGCGGCCTGGAAAGCTGTAACGGACCAGCACCCACGCGACGATGAAGCCGAAGAACGCGTTAACCAGCGCCGCGAGCAGCGATACGCCGAAGCTCAGCCGGTAGGAAGCAAGCACCCGCGGCGAGGCCACGGCCTGCACGAAGTCGCCCCAGCTCATCTCCGCCGTCCGAATGAACGCCGCCGCGAGCGGAATCAGCACAATCAGGCTGAGGTACGTCACGGTGAAGCCCAGCGAAAGGCCGAACCCGGGCAGAACGGAACGTTGGCGGACAACAGACATCAGCAATACGACTAAGTGGGGAAAGGTAAGGGGTTGATGGGGAGAATCTCGGTTAGCCCACCAACCGCCATCAGGAGTTGCAAGGCGAAGGGGCCGGGGAAGACCAACTAACCGGGGTTGTCGCGCTGACCAGGCAACGCGCCACCCGCGAAAATTATTTCACGTAGATTTGGTCAAACGAACCGCCGTCGGCGAAGTGGGCCTGATGCGCTTTGGCCCAGCCGCCAAAGGCCTCATCGATGGTGAAGAGCTGCACTTTCGCGAAGGTACTCGCGTACTTCGTCGCGACCGCCTCGTTGCGCGGACGATAAAAATTCCGGGCGGCAATCTCCTGGCCCGTGTCCGAGTAGAGGAACTCGAGATAGGCCTTCGCGACCACCTCCGTGCCCTTCTTCTTCACCACGCGATCCACGATGGTCACGGGCGGCTCGGCCAAAATGCTCACCGGCGGCATGACAATCTCGAACCTGTCCTTGCCGAATTCCTTGAGCGCCAGAAACGCTTCGTTCTCCCAGGAAATCAGGACGTCGCCGATGTCGCGCTGGACAAAGGTGGTCGTCGAACCGCGGGCGCCGGTGTCGAGCACCGCGACGTTCTTGAAAATGTGCGCGACGAAATCCTTCGCCTTGTCCTCGCTGCCGTATTTGCGCCGGGCAAATTCCCAGGCCGCGAGGTAATTCCAGCGGGCGCCCCCTGAGGTCTTCGGATTCGGGGTCACGACGCTGACCCCCGCCCGCACCAGGTCATCCCAGTCCTTGATCCCTTTCGGATTTCCCTTCCGCACGAGGAAAACGATCGTGCTGGTATAGGGAGACGAGTTATTCGGGAGGCGCGTTTGCCAGTCCCGCGGGATGAGCTTCGCGTTGTCGTGGAGCACGTCGATGTCACCCGACAACGCGAGCGTCACCACATCCGCCTGCAATCCGTCGAGCACCGAGCGGGCCTGCTTGCCGGAGCCGCCATGTGACTGCTTTACGGTGACATCGTCACCGGTCCTGGCCTTCCAGAATTTCGCGAACGCCGCGTTGAACTCGACGTAGAATTCCCGCGTCGGGTCGTAGGAGACGTTGAGCAGTTGGACGGGCTTGGCCGTGGCGGCGAAGGTGCCGGCCAGCGCAGCGAGAAGAATCGCCATCGTCTTGAGTTTCATGACGAGAAAGGAGGTTCGGGGGGTAGTAACTTAGAAGGCGACCTGGAAGCGGGAGATGAACGCCTTCTCATCCTGCCGGAGAAGGAGCGCAGTGGGGACGGCCGGGGCGAGCGCGTTGAGGCCGAACTGCGTCTGATGGTAATTGAATTTAAAGACGACGGACTTGCCCAGGTACCAGTTGAAGCCGAGTCCGAGGCCCTTCGCCTCGTCGGCGTTCGAGGCCGCCGCCGCGAACAGCGGAAAGGCGGCGTCATCGATTCGCAGATCGGAATAGCGCACCAAGAGTTCGAGCGCACCCCAGGTCCCGGCCGACCAGTCGAAGTTGGTCCGCGGCATGACGCCGGCGAAGGCCGAGTCTTCGCCGGTGAGGACGTAGCCGGCCGTCGCCTGCCACGCGCGGTTCGTCAGTTCTGTCCGGGATCCCGTCGCAGTCGGGCGAACGTTGACCGTCGACCTCGCGTATTCACCAATGAAGCCAAACGCGCCGTGCCGGTAATCGAGTTGCGGGGAGACGCGCCAGTTCTCGCCGTCCGCGATGACGGCCGGATTGTAGGAGAAGAACGTTTGCTGGCCGTCGGTGCGGTAGCCTGACGACCGGCCCGCGGCCGTCTTCGCTCGCGCCGTGCTGCCGGAGATCCCGAAGGAGAGACCCTGGACCGGCGAACCCGCCGCATTGCGGAAGGGCGTCGCAAAGACGCGGGCCACCAGTTCCTTGCCGTTGTCGAAATCGGTGTTGGTGCTGCTGCCGCCGTCGGCCAGCCCATTGAACACGCCGAGTTGGTAGGAAAGCGTGCCGCCAAACACGTCGCCCGAGGCCTGGATGCCCACGTCGCGATTCGGCACGAGATTCGTCACGATTGAGCGCTCATTGAAGAAGATGTACGAGTCGGACTGGATTATCTCGTAGCCGACCGGGGACTTGAACTTGCCGAACTTGAACTGGAGAGCGCGATTGATCCCCACGGTGAGGTTTGCATCCAGAATGCTCACACTGCTCCCGCCAAACTCCGAGAGCAGTTGGAAGCCGAAGTTTTTGGCAAACTGCCCCTCGGTGATCAGCCGTGCCCGTCGCAGGACGAAGGCATTGTTGGCGATGCCGCCATCCGCGCCGAAAAAGCGGGCGTCCATCTGAACCAGCCCGCGGACGCGGATCGAATTTGCGCCATCGGCCGAGGCAAAGGTGTCACCACGGTCGTTGATCGTGATCTTCGGGGTCGTTGCCGCGGCCGCGGTCGCCGCCTCGTCCCGCAGTTGCTGGTTGCGCTCGAGTACCCGCAGCTTCTGGTCGAGCAAACGGATCTGCTCCCGGAGCGTCGCAATCTCCCCGGCATCGTCGGCCCAGGCAGGCGACACAGCCCCAAAAGGTAACGCACCGAGCGTGAGAACCACCGTGAGCCAGGAAAAACGAGTCTTCATGAAATTAGCTGGCGGGGAGTTAAATGGTGTAATCACCGAGCAACTGGTGCAGCACGCCCTCGGTGGCATCGAGGCGTGGCTTGCTGGCGCGCCGGGCGAGTTTGCTCGCCACGCGTGCAGAGACCCGGGCGGAGGAGGCTCCCGTCTCCGCCTCCGGTGAAAATGGCAGTGGCAATCCGTCGCGGCGAAGCTTCCGAAGGGTCACTTCAACCACATCGGCCAAAGTGTAGCGATCGAGGATACCCGCGATCGCGTTGCGCACATCGAGCATCAGCATGCGCAAACCGCAGTGCTCTTCATCGGGACACGTGCACTTTTCGTAGGCGGTCTGACTCACGCACCGGATCGGCGCGAGCGGACCATCGATCAGCCGGACGATCTGGCCGATCTTGATCTGCTTCGCCGGCACGGCCAGCCGGTAACCACCAAACTTCCCGCGCTGGCTCGTGACAAAACCGGCCTCCTTTAGCGCCTGGACGATCTGCTCCAGAAATTTCACCGGCAACTGCTCGCTATCCGCCAACTCCGTCACTTGAACGAGCGACCGTCCGACCTCGGCCGCAATGCCGAGATTGATGAGCGAGCGGAGCGCATATTCGCCTTTCTTGGAGAGCTTCATTTAGAAGTACGTTAATCTACATTGTTTCAGTAGGGATTAAAGCAAGGGCAATTTTCTCCGTTTCCGCCCTATGACATGCGCGCCCGCTTTCCCTAGAAGCCCTCCGGCTAGAGCCGGATACGCATTCCATCGAAGGCCACCTGGATTCCGGCCGGGAGCGAGGCTTCCAACTCGGCATGATCGTTCAGATGCGTCAGATGTGTCAGCCAGGTCTGCCGGCTGCCGATCGTCTGAGCCACAGTTACCGCTTCCGAGATACTCATGTGCGACGGGTGCGGCAAGGGGCGGAGACCGTCGAGGACCGCTGCGTCAGCTCCCCGCGCGAGCGCCAGCGCCTCCTCGGGAAGCCGCTTACAATCGGTGTAGTAAACGAACCGGCGGCCGCTGCTTCGCTCGGTGAACACCAACCCCAGCGTATCCAAGGCGCCGTGGGGCAGACGCGTCGCGTGGATCGTGCCCTGCGGGAGATCCATCACGGGCGGCATTTCCGAAATTCGGAACGCCGCATAGCCCCGCGCGGCGGGCCGCTCGGCGACGGCGTAAGGGAACATCGCCTGGATTCGGCCCCTGCCCTCTTCCGTCGTGTAAACGGTCAGCGCGTCCCCCCCCGCGAGATCGCAGAAGCGGCGCAGGTCATCCATGCCCGTGATGTGATCGGCGTGGCCGTGGGTCAGGATGAACAGGTCGAGTTGCTGGATGCGCTCGCGCAGGCACTGCAGCCGGAACTCGGGGGCGGCATCGACCTGGATGTGGAGCCCGTCCATTTCGACGTGAATGGAGGCCCGGGTGCGATGGTTTCTCGGATCGAGCGAGGTGCAGACGGCACAGCCGCAGGCGATCATGGGCACTCCCTGGGAGGTGCCGGTACCGAGAAAAATAACCTCCATAGATAACAGCGTGGCGGCCCGGGAAATGTTGTCGAGACGCGGGCACCAAGGTCCGAGTCAGCTCGCGGTGCGAAGGCGAGAGATGGGATGAAAAGTCGAAAGACACCCCTTCCTGTCATTCTGAGCGCAGCGAAGAATCCATGGTCGCGAGGGAGACTCACGCGTGGATTCCTCGCTGCGCTCGGAATGACAGGGCATTTGCACAAAAAAGGGCGCACCCGCTGGGGTGCGCCCTGAGAAATTCCTGCGGATGAAACCGCGGGAGACTTAGTAGTCCATGTGACCGCCGCCGCCCGGGGGATGGCCGCCGCCAGCCGCTTCCTTCTTCTCCGGGATCTCGGTGATCATGCACTCGGTGGTGAGCAGGAGGCCGGCCACGGAGGCCGCATTCTGCAGCGCGGTGCGGGTCACCTTCGTCGGATCGACGACGCCCGCTTTCACGAGGTCCTCGTATTCGCCGGTGGCCACGTTGTAGCCGTAGTTGCCCTTGCCGCTCATGACCTGGCCGACGACCACGGCACCCTCGACGCCAGCGTTGGCGCAGAGCATCCGGATCGGGGACTCGATCGCGCGACGCACGATCTGGGCGCCAATGGCCTCGTCACCCTCAAGCTTGAGGTTGTCGATGCCCTTGCCGCAGCGCACGAGAGCGACGCCACCGCCGGCGACGATACCCTCTTCGACGGCCGCACGGGTCGCGTGCAGCGCGTCTTCGACGCGGGCCTTCTTTTCCTTCATCTCTACTTCGGTGGAGGCACCGACGTTGATGACGGCGACGCCGCCGGCCAGCTTCGCGAGGCGCTCCTGGAGCTTCTCGCGATCGTAGTCGGACGTGGTCTCGTCGATCTGCCGGCGAATCTGCTTCACGCGGCCCTGGATGTCGGACGACTTGCCGCCGCCCTCGATGATGGTGGTGTTCTCCTTGTCGACCGTGATGCGCTTGGCGCGGCCGAGATCGGAAATGGTGATGTTCTCGAGCTTGATGCCGAGATCCTCGGTGATGCAGCGACCACCGGTGAGGACCGCTATATCCTCGAGCATCGCCTTGCGGCGATCACCGAAGCCCGGGGCCTTCACGGCGCACACATTGAGCGTGCCGCGAATCTTGTTCACCACGAGCGCCGCGAGGGCCTCGCCGTCAACATCCTCGGCGATGATCAAGAGCGGCTTGCTGCTCTTGGCGACCACCTGGAGCAGCGGCAGGAGTTCCTGCAGGCTCGAGATTTTCTTCTCGTTGATGAGCACATAGGCGTCCTCGAGGACGGCCTCCATGCTCTCGGCATTGGTCGTGAAATAGGGCGAGAGATAGCCCTTGTCGAACTGCATGCCCTCGACGACGTCGAGCGTGGTCTCAATGGACTTCGCTTCTTCGACCGTGATGGTGCCGTCCTTGCCGACCTTGTCCATGGCCTCGGCGATGATGTTGCCGATGGCGGGATCCCAGTTGGCGGAAACGGTCGCGACCTGGCGGATCTCTTCGCGGTCGGAGACGCGCTTGGAAATCTTCACGAGCTCGGCGACGGCGACCTCAACGGCCTTGTCGATGCCGCGCTTGAGGAAGATCGGGTTCGAGCCGGCGGTGACGTTCTTGAGGCCTTCCTTATAGATGGACTCGGCGAGCACGGTGGCGGTGGTGGTACCATCGCCCGCGGCGTCGGAAGTCTTGGAAGCGACTTCCTTCACCATCTGCGCGCCCATGTTCTCATACGGGTCGGGCAGTTCGATTTCCTTCGCGACGGTCACGCCGTCCTTGGTGACGGTCGGAGAGCCGAATTTCTTGTCGATGACGACATTGCGGCCCTTCGGCCCGAGGGTGACCTTGACGGCGCGGGCAAGGAGCTCGACGCCCTTGAGGATTTTCTGACGCGCGACTTCGTCGAAGATGAGTTGTTTGGCAGCCATTGTTATATTCCTGGTTTAAATTTTGTGGATAAGGAGACGAGGGCTCAGCCAATCACGCCGAGGATGTCGTCTTCGCGAACCAAAGTGTATTTCTTTTCGTCGAGGCGAACTTCGGTGCCGCCGTATTTGCTGATCAGCACGCGGTCGCCGACCTTCACTTCGAAGGCCAGAACCTTGCCGTCCTCGCCTTTCTTGCCGGTGCCGAGGGCGATAACCTTCGCCTCCTGCGGCTTTTCCTTGGCGCTGTCCGGGATGATGATCCCTCCGCGGACTTGCTCTTTTTCTTCGATGTGTTCGACGAGAACACGATCACCAATGGGTTTGATTTTAACGTTAGCCATATATCGATGGGTTTTGGGTTGAAGGGTGGAGTTGGATTCCTGTCGAACAGAGCGCGCCTGCCGCAACAAGCACGGCAGGCGCGCAAAGAGTTGAATTTTATTTTTTCTTGTCCTCGTCGACAACCTCGAAATCGGCGTCGACGACATCGGCGTTCTTCTCGGGTCGCTTGGCTGACTCGCCCGGGCCTGCGCCCGCGCCGCCCGCCGCAGCTTCGCCACCCGGAGCGCCCGCGCCTGCGGACTGCGCGGCCTTCTGGGCCTCGGCGTAGATTTCGCCGCCGACCGCGGTGAGCTTCTCCATCGCGGACTTCATCCGGTCGGTGTCGTTGCTCTCGAGATCCTTCTTGGCGTCCGCCAGCGCGGTTTCAGCCTTCGACTTCACGTCGGCCGCAATCTTGTCGCCGGCATCCTTGAGCGCCTTTTCCAACTGGTAGATCGAGGAATCGAGCTGGTTCTTCGTCTCGACAGCTTCCTTGCGCTTCTTGTCCTCGGCGGCGTGGAGTTCGGCGTCCTTGGTCATCTTCTCGACCTCTTCCTTGGAGAGGCCCGACGAACCCTGGATGGTGATCTTCTGATCCTTGCCGGTGCCGAGATCCTTGGCGGAAACGTGGAGGATGCCGTTCGCGTCGATGTCGAAGGTGACCTCAATTTGCGGCATGCCGCGCTGCGCCGGCGGAATGCCGTCGAGGCGGAAGGTGCCCAGCACCTTGTTATCCCGCGACATCGGCCGTTCGCCTTGCAGCACGACAATCTCCACCGAGGGCTGGTTGTCGCTGTAGGTCGAGAAGACCTGCGTCTTCTTCGAGGGAATGGTGGTGTTGCGCGGAATCATCGCGGTGGCGACCTGGCCGGCGGTCTCGATACCGAGCGTCAGCGGAGTGACATCCAAGAGGAGCACATCGCGCACGTCGCCCTTGAGCACGCCACCCTGAATCGCGGCGCCGACGGCCACGACTTCATCGGGATTGACGCCCTGGTGCGGCTGCTTGCCGCAAAGATTCTTCGCGATGTCGACGACCTTCGGCATGCGGGTCATGCCGCCGACGAGGACGAGCTCGTCGATCTGCGATTCCTTCAGATCCGCATCCTTGAGACAGTTCTTGAAGGGCGGAATACAGCGCTGGAAGAGACTGTCGCAAATCTGCTCCATCTTCGCCCGCGACAGTTGCACGTTGAGATGCTTCGGGCCGGACGCATCCGCCGTGATGAACGGCAGGTTCAAATCGACCGTGGTCGTGGACGAGAGCGCGATCTTGGCCTTCTCGGCCTCTTCCTTGAGCCGCTGGAGGGCCATCGGATCCTTGCGGAGATCGATGCCGTTTTCCTTTTTGAAGGTCTCAACGAGCCACGAAATGATGGCGTCATCCCAATTGTCACCGCCGAGGTGAGTGTCGCCGTTGGTCGCCTTGACCTCGAAGACGCCGTCACCGATTTCGAGCACGGACACGTCGTAGGTGCCGCCGCCCAAATCGAACACCGCGATCTTCTCGTCCTTCTTCTTGTCGAGTCCGTACGCGAGCGACGCGGCCGTCGGCTCATTGATGATGCGCAGAACCTCAAGGCCGGCGATCTTGCCGGCGTCCTTGGTGGCCTGACGCTGCGAGTCGTTGAAGTAGGCCGGGACCGTGATCACGGCCTGGCTGATTTTCTCGCCGAGGTAGGCTTCGGCGTCGGCCTTCAGCTTCGCGAGGATGAACCCCGACAACTGCTGCGGCGCGAACTGCTCGGTTTTGTCGCCGACTTGGACTTCAATATACGCGTCCCCGTTCTTACCTTCGACGACTTTGAAGGGCATGTTCTTGGCCTCTTCGCGGACCTCGGTGAATTTGCGGCCGATAAAGCGCTTCGCCGAGAAAACCGTATTGCGCGGATTGGTGACGGCCTGCCGCTTCGCAGCCTGGCCCACCACCCGCTCGCCGGTCTTCGTGAAAGCGACAACCGAGGGAGTCGTGCGGGCTCCTTCAGCGTTAGGAATTACCACCGGCTCTCCGCCCTCCATGATGGCCATGCAGGAGTTGGTGGTGCCCAGATCGATGCCTAGAATGCGGCTCATGATGCGGGTGTTAAGCAACGCCTGTGCCTCAGCTTTCCATTTTCTGTTACTTGCTCTGGTTTAGTGATTAGAAAGTTATTCGCCATCCCTTCCTCCCGCGTTTGCCATCGGGAATGACGCCACTGTGTCACACGTGTGACACAGTGGCGCCGCGCCGGGGATCACAGTGTCACAGTTGAATTCGAACCAAATCACCCTACGGTCCCGCTCATGGAGATGGAAATCACGCTGCCGGAAGCCGTGCCGGTCATGACGCTTCCCAACACCGCCTTTTTCCCGCAGGCGCTGATGCCGCTGCGAATCTTCGAGCCCCGCTACCGCCAGATGTTGCGCGACGTCCTGGCCACGAACCGCCTCTTCGCCATTGCCGGCCTTGATCGCAAACAGGCCGAACTGCCGGGAAAATTTGAACCGCCGCATCGCGTCGCGACCGTCGGGATCGTCCGCGCCTGCCAGAAGAACGATGATGGCACCTCGCACCTGCTCCTGCAGGGACTTTGCCGCGTCGAGGTGGTCGCCATTGTCCGGGACGAACCCTATCGGCGGATTCAGGTCCGCGCCCTTGCCAGCCAGCCGGGTGCGTCCGAGGACGAGAATCAGTCGCTGCGTCGGGAACTTGCCCGACTCCTGAATCTGAAGCGCAAACTCGCCGCCAGCGGGCCACACGAAATCGCCACCTTCCTCAAGACCGTCGAAGATCCCGAGGCCTTCGTGGACATCGCGGCGTTCAGCCTCTGCGACAACACGGCGCTGAAACAGAAACTGCTCGAGACGCTGGATGTCCGTCGCCGGCTCGAGCTGTTCAGCCGTGGACTCCGGGCCGAAATCGACGAGCTGAAGTTGCGCCGCAAGCTGCAAGGCGATCTGCCTGACGACGAGATCTCCCGAAACTGACGGAGCCCCGGCGATTACTATCGGTGCGCGCCCGTTCGACCCTTGACAGGCCAAGTGCCCGGCTTTTTCGTTTTCCTTCCAGTGACGCCGATGTAGCTCAGTTGGTAGAGCAACTGTTTCGTAAACAGTAGGTCACCGGTTCAAATCCGGTCATCGGCTCCAGTTTCGAAGCTCTTGTGAGCTGAGCGAACAGAAGGCCCAACTTCACTGCGCCGACAAAACGTCGTGGGCGCGCACGAGGCACGCCCCTACGAAGCGATTCGGACAGCCCTTCGTTGTCGTGGGCGCGCACGAGACGTGCCCATGCGATAGTTTCGGACAGCGCTTCGTTGCAGGGGCGAGGCTCGTCCACGCCCAAGGCTGGGTCTTCCTTGATCTGCCTGGTTCCAAGGCGCGGCCTCAACGTGATGTACACGTATTTTGGCCAACCGCGGTCCGCGTTTGTCGCGGACGAAGGCTGGTGGACCCGATCAGGTTCGAACTGACGACCTCCGCAATGCCATTGCGGCGCTCTACCAACTGAGCTACGAGCCCATTCGCCTTTGCGAGGGGTGGAAAATCGACCTTCCGCTCCCGAACGCAAGGAATTTTTAGCGGTCTTCCCGCTCGCGCATCGAAAAGGGTATGTCGATGGGCTCGCTCTTGCGATCCGGGCGGGCCGGCATCGTGACCCGGCGAATTGCCGCTACCACCGCGCGATCAAACTCCGCGCTGCCCGAACTTTTCACCACCCGCGGATTGGTCAGCGAGCCGTCCGCATTACTCGTCACCCGCACGACGACCTCGAGCGTGTCACTCAATCCGTCCGGCGCCTCGAAGGCGACCTTCAGCCGTTGCTTGAAGAGCGCAAAATAGGCGCCCAACAAATCCTCGTTGTCGCTCGTGAGTGCCTTGCCGCCGGCGCCGCCGACCTTGTTGGTCGTCGAACCGCCGACCACACCCTTGGCAATGCCTTCCGCGTCGATCCGCGCCACTTTCGTCGGCGCGCCTGCGGGCGTCTTCGCCTTGTTGAGTTTGTCGAACTCGGCCTTCGTCATCCGCTTCTTCTCTTCCTCGACCCGCTTCGCCTCGGCCTTCCGTTCCTTGGCGACGTCGGCCTTGGCCTTCGATTCCGCCCGAATGAGTTTGCGACGGATTTGCTGGGCGAAGTTGGGTGCGGGCGGAGGCGGAACCGCCTTCGTCGGAGCCGGGGCGGCCTTCGGCGGCGGAGTCGGCGCGGGTTCCGGCGCCCTGGCGATGGGCGGTTCCTCGACGGGCGTCAGTGGTGCGGGTTCGATTTTCGGCGCGGGCGGCGCTGGAATGTCGAGCTTCACGCCCCCCGGCGTGCCGAGGGCGGGTGCGACCTTCGCGCCGAAGTTGTCCCCCTCGCCCGCCACGAGCTCGAGGATCTGCGGCATGTTCTTCACCTGCTGCTGCGTCACATAACTGAAGGCAATCAGCACCCCGGCCACCACCGCGTGCAGCGTGGCCGAAAGCATGAAGTCGCTGACGGGCCGATCAGTCATTGATTCGTTTCCCCTCTCCGTGGCGCGACCGTCTCAATTCACCGTCTGATAGTCGATGGTGAAGCGCACGAGCCCGGCGCGCTGCATTTCGTTCATCAGCTCCGCCATTTTTTCCCAGTAGACCTTGGCGTCGCCCCGCACCCGAATCACCGGCGGCTTCCGCTCGGCGGCGTAGGCCTTGAGCCGCGTCTTGAGTTCGGCGGCGGTCACGGTTTCACGGGCGTTCTCGACGTAGAATTGTCCCTTCGCATCGACGCCGATCGCCACGAACCGATCGTCCGGATCGGCCTTCGTCGCCGGCGACGCCGTGAGACTCGGCAAATGAACGGGGATCGTCTCCTCCTTCTGCATCAGGGGGGTGGCGACCATGAAAATCACGAGCAGGATGAACCCGAGATCGATCAGGTTCGTCACGTTCACCTCCGCAATCGGATGGGCGGTGCGCTGGCGGCGGAAATTCCGGGCCATGGCGGACTCAGGTCGCTTCGAGCTCGAGCCGATCGGCGAGCGAGCTGGCGAAATTTTCGATCTCGGTGATCATCTGCTTGGTGTGACCCAGCAGGAGATTGTAGCCGAAGACGGACGGAATCGCGACAATCAGCGCCGCGATAATCGCGAGCATCGCACCTGACACGCCCGGCGCGAGTTGCTGGATGCCGGCCGACTGCTGCGTGGCCACGGCCGCAAAGGCGTCCATCACGCCCCACACCGTGCCGAGCAGTCCGATGAACGGCGCCCCGGAGACGATCGAGGCGAGAAAGATCATGCTCGATTCGTAGCGCAGCGTCTGCCGCGCGAGCGCCCGCTGAATCGCGTTCTCGGCATGCTCGAGATTGGCCCGGGGATTGGGCACGCCCTTTTCCTTCCCGATGGCGGCGGCCCGCCAGTAGCCCTCGATCGCATCCGCCAGGAGATCGGCGTAGGGGATCGCCCGCTCGCGGCGAAACGACTCCGGGAGATCGAGCAGCGTACGCTGATCGCGCAGATGCATCTCGAACGAGTGATTCAAATACCGGAGACGCTTCAGCTCGCGGTGCTTGCCGAGCATGATGGTCCAGGCGATGACGCTGAAAACGGCGAGGCCGAGCACCAGCGACTTTTCCACCATGCCGCAGCGCTCGAAAATCTCGACGATGTTGGCCGCAAGGATGGGCGGAAAAAAATGCAGGGCGGGCATGTGGAAGGCGGCGGAAGAGTTGGCGGGTTTGATCCGCGCAATCAACGGAAAAGCCGGTCGTCCCCCGCGAAGTTGCGGTGCGCGATTCTCGTTGCCGTCTTTTTGCGTCGTTTTTTTCTGACCGTTCGTCCGATGTTTCGCCCCCACACGCTCCACTTGCTGCAGCAACACGCCGCCCGGCTGCGCGATCAGCGCGCGGTCGCGGGCTTCGACGGATTCGTGGATTTGATCGTCACGCCGGTCGGGCTGCGCCGCGGGCCAGGAGAGGATTTCGATCCCATTCGGACGCTCGCCGAGTTTGGCGCGCGCGTCAGTGCCGCGGCCGGCCAGAGCACCAACATCGAACTTTATCCCCGGCGGGAAAAGCTGGGCGGCAATGGCCCGATCATGGCGAATGCCCTGCTCGCCTGGGGCCTGCAGGCCACGTACATCGGCGCTCTCGGCCGGCCGCAGCCGCACCCGGTGTTCACCGAACTGGCCGCGAAAGCCCGGACGTTTTCGCTTTGCGCGCCCGCGCACACGACCGCGATCGAGTGTGCCGACGGCAAGCTCATGCTCGGCACGATGCGGAGCCTCGACGAGGTCACCTACGACCGCATCTGCACCGCGATGGGGGAAGAGGCGTTTGTCTCCGAACTGGCCGGCGCGGGCCTGGTCGCCTTGGTGAACTGGACCATGATTCCCGGGCTCACCGCGCTCCTCGACGCCATGGTGGCGCGCGCGCTCCCCCGGCTGCCGGCGAATCCCTCCCGGGTGTTTTTCTTCGATCTGTGCGATCCGGAAAAGCGATCGCTGGCGGATTTACGGGCGGCCCTGGCGACCATCGGGCGCTTTGCCCGTTTCGGCCGCGTCACGCTCGGACTAAACTTTCGCGAGGCCCGGCATGTCGCCAACGCGCTCGACCTCGCTCCCGGCGGCGCGGATGCGGATGGTTTGCGGGGCATGGCCGGATCCATTCGGGCCAGACTCGGGGTGACGACGGTGGTCATCCATCCCGCCGACGCCGCCGCCTGTGCCACCGCCGAAGGATCGTGGTGGATTCCGGGTCCCTACACGCCCCAACCGTTGCTCACCACGGGAGCAGGCGATCACTTCAACGCCGGGTTTGCCGCGGCCCAACTACTGGGGCTCGATCCCGAGGCGGCGCTCACTTGTGGCGTCTGTACCAGCGGACATTATGTGCGCACCGGCGAGAGCCCAAATTCCGCCGCCATCGAAACCTTCCTCGCCAACTGGCGCTGACTCCTCCATCCTCAATTTATGCCTCTGACGCAAAAGCCCGCCGGAAAACTCATCTCCTTCGAGGGCTCCGAAGGTTCGGGCAAATCGACTCAAATCGCCCGCCTCGCCGCCCATTTCCAGCGCGCCGGTCGCGAGGTGCTCTCCACCCGGGAGCCCGGCGGCACCGAAATCGGCGAACAGATCCGCAGCATCATCGTCCACAATTCCAAGGGCGATGAGATGTGCGCCGAGACCGAACTCCTGCTCTTCACCGCCGCCCGCGCCCAGCTCGTCCGCGAAGTGATCGCGCCGGCCCTGGTTCGCGGCGTCGTGGTCCTCAGTGACCGCTATCTCGACTCGTCCACGGTTTATCAGGGAATCGGCCGCAATCTCGCCGCCGATCCGGTTGCCCAGATTAACCGGTTCGCCGTCGGCAACGTCATGCCTGATCTCACGATCGTGATCGACGTGCCGGAGAAGGTGAGCCTCGCGCGGCTGAAGCAGCGCGCGTCGGATCTGCCGGACCGGATGGAGCGCGAGAACATCGATTTCTACCGCAAGGTCCGCGAGGGTTACCTCGTCCTCGCGAAGGGCATGCCGGAACGGTTCATCGTCATCGACGGCACGAAGACCGAGGATGTGATCGAGAAAAAGATTTGGGAGGAAGTTCAGGCCCGCGTGAAATGATTCCGCCGCGTGCCTCCCGTCCACGGACGGGCACGCCCGGGAAATCGATTTCCTCTTCATGACGGCGGCAACCCCCTGGCCCCCCGCGCTGGCCGGCACCCCGGCAATCGCGGTGATCGAGCAGGCCATTGCCCGGCAAAGACTGTCGCATAGCCTGCTTTTGCACGGCGACGATCACGAGACGCTCGTCGCCATTGCCTACGCCATCGCGGATCGCCTGCTCTATCCGGCCACTCTCCCGGCTCCCGCCGCCCGGTTCGCCCCGGAGCAGCATCCCGATTGTTTCTCGCTGCGGCCCGCCGGCAAGATGCGCCAGATCTCCGCCGATGCCACGCGCCAGCTCGTCACCCAGGTGCAGGTTTCGCCCGCCGTCGCGCCGCGCAAGGTCGCCATCCTGCACGAGGTCGAGCGCATGAATGTCACGGCCGCCAACGTGTTCCTCAAGACCCTCGAGGAACCGCCCGCCAACACGACGCTCCTCCTGCTGACGACGAAACCTTACGCGCTGCTCCCAACCATTCGCAGCCGCGTGCTCCACTTCCGGTTTCCCGCGACCACGACGTCCGTGGCCGCCGATGGCTGGCCGGCCTGGATCGAGGATTACCGGGGCTGGCTGGAACGGCTCTCCACCGGAGCGAACCCGGACAAGGCCGCCGCCGCCGATCACATCTTCACCCTTTATGGCCTCGTCGCAAGATTCGGGGTCATCCTCGACACCGCGACCACCGAGGTCTGGAAGCGCCAGAAGGAAAAACTTCCGCCCGACCTCGCCGACGACGAACAGGTCGCGATTGAAACCGGCATCGCAAATGGACTCCGCGCGCGGCTCTTCGCCGAGATCGAGACGGCGACCCGCGGCTTCGCGCTCCCTCGGCTGCTCGAAGGCGACGAGACGGTGCGGCGCGCCCTCACCGCCTCGATCGATCAACTCGAGCGCGACGTGCGGCTGCTGCGATTGAACCTGAACGAGTCCGCCGCGCTCGAGGACTTCCTGCTCTCGTCACTCCGGCTCTGGTCGCGGAAAGCGTGAGAATTTTGGATTTTGGATTCTCGATTTTGGATTTCAGCATCCGGCGCCGAAGTTCGAAATGATGGAGGGCGTGCCCCCTCACCCGCCGGGCTTTCGATCCGACCGCCCGGCGAAAAGCCCCAATCGAAAATCGAGAATCCAAAATCGAAAATCCAATTTCCCTTTGCCCGCGGCAGATTGAGCCGCCACCGTCGGCCGACCCTTCCGCTTTCCCCACGATGAACCACCCCGCCTCCCCCTCCTCCACCGGCGTCAGCCGTCGTCATTTCCTCCAATCGTCCGCCGTCGCCGCGGTCGGCGCGTTGATTGCGCCTTCGGCGCTCGGGATCGAACGCGACTGGTCGGGACAGAATCCCGTGCGTTATCCGGACCCGGACATCATCGCCCTCGATCCCCGGTTCAACAAATACAAGCTCGGCAACACGCCGATTCGCCGCCTGCACACCGGCTCGATGTGGAGCGAAGGCCCGGCGTGGAACGGAGTCGGCCGCTACCTGCTCTGGAGCGACATTCCGAACGACCGGCAGCTCCGCTGGCTCGACGAGGATGCGCATGTCTCCGTCTTCCGGCAGCCCTCGGGCAACAGCAACGGCAACACCTTCGACGCCGCCGGCCGCCAGATTAGTTGCGAGCACGGCAACCGCCGCGTGGTCCGTTACGAGCACAACGGCAGCGTCACGGTCCTCGCCGACAAGTTCGAGGGCAAGCCCTTCAACGCCCCGAACGACGTCGTCCAGCATCCCGACGGCGCGATTTGGTTCACCGACCCGGGCTACGGCAGCCTGATGAATTACGAGGGCCACAAGGGCGAACTGCTGCTCAAGGAAGCCGTCTACCGCATCGATGCGAAGTCCGGCGCAATCACCAAGGTCACGGACGCCGCCTACAAGCCGAACGGGCTCTGTTTCTCACCCGACTTCAAGAAACTCTACATCGCGGACACCGGTTCGAGCCACTACCCGAACGCGCCGAAGAACATTCTCGTGTGCGACGTCCTGGACGGCGTCCGCCTCGGGGCGGCGAAGGAATTCGCGCCGACCAAGATGATGATGAAGGGCGGCGAACAGGCGGGCATGGCCGACGGAATCCGCGCCGACATCGATGGCAACATCTGGGCCGCCTGCGGCTGGGTCGGCGACGGCTACGATGGCGTGCATGTGTTCTCGCCGGAGGGCCAGCGCATCGGCCTCATCCTCCTGCCGGAAATCGCCTCCAATCTCTGCTTCGGCGGCGCGAAACGTAATCGTTTGTTCGTGACGGCCGGACAGTCGCTCTACGCGATTTACGTGGAGACCCAGGGCGCGGCCTAAGTGCGAAGACGCGAAAGCGCCAAGGTTCGGCGAAGGGAACTCGGTTGGGATGGACGGGTTCGGTGCAATCGGTGCCCCCATTCCACTCCGTGCGATCCGTGCACTCCGTGGTCAAACTCCGGAGCCTTGGCCATGGGGAAGCCGGGACACGGTTCGTCATTAGTGTCCCGTTAGTGTCCATTAGTGGTTGCCTCCGCGCCGGCCCTACATTCGAGCCTCTTGAACCGCGAACCACTCGTTTGCGGGTTTGTCGCGGGCCGGTTCCTCCGCCTAGCGTGAATCATTCTGCTCCGGTTGTTCCAACATTGGCTGCCCTTTGCCGTGCTCGCGGCGCTTGCGCTCGGGCTGCGCACCGCCGACCTCACGCGCCGGCCGATGCATGCCGATGAGGCCAACCAGGGCGTCAAAACCGGCGAACTGCTCGAACACGGACGGTACACTTTCGACCCGAAGGATCATCATGGTCCCACGCTCTATTATGCGGCGCTCCCGATTGCCTGGGTCCGGGGCGAATCGACGCTCGGCTCGCTGACGGAAACGAGCCTCCGCCTCGTCCCGGCCCTCGCCGGCACGGCCGCGGTCGTCTTGCTCATGCTGCTGGTGAGAGCGGCGTCAACGGACCTGGGCCGCATCCCGGCTACCACGCCTTGGCTCGCCCTTGTCGCCGGGGCCTTCCTCGCCCTTTCGCCGCCCGCCGTTTATTACAGCCGGTACTTTATCCAGGAGACATTGCTGTCCGCGTTTACGCTCGCGGCGATCTTCGCGGGCATTCGCTGGTGGCAGACCGGGCGTTCCGTTTGGGCCGTGGCCATCGGAGTCTCGGTCGGGCTCATGCTCTCCACCAAGGCGAGCGCACCGCTCTTCCTGATCGCGGCCGTCGTCGCCGCTCTCGCCGTCCGGCCGTCCGGACGCGGGCGGCAGAACGGGCGGCGGGATCTGGCGTTGGCGATCGTCTCCGCGACCGCGGTGATCCTCGTATTCTATTCTTCCTTCGGCACCCACCCGGCGGGACTGCGGGACTTCGTTGGCACCTTCGATTTTACGACTCGCCGGCTCGCCGGACCGACCGGACACGAGAAGCCGTGGTGGTACTATCTTGGCTTCTTCGGCTGGCAGCACGTGGGAGGTCTCGTTTGGGAACAACTCCTCTTCGGGGTGCTTGCGCTTGTAGGAATCACCGTGGCCATCGTGCGTGGAGATCCGCTGCTCCGGGCCGCGGGCCTCTACACGGTGATCGTCGCCACTGTCCTGTCGCTCACGCCCTACAAGACTCCCTGGCACGTGATTCATCTGGTTCCGGGGGCCGCGATTCTGGCCGCCGGTGCGCTCGCCGCGGCGGGACGGTTGCGGACCGGTCGGTTGCTCGCCCTCGCCGCAGGCACGCTTTGTCTCATGTCACTGGCACAGCAGACGCGACGCGCCGCTTTCCTGCGCCCCGCCGATCCGCGCAACCCCTACGCGTACGTTCACAGTTCGCCCGATGTCTTGAAGTTTCGAACCCTCGTCGAAACTGCGCTTCTCGACCATCCGGAGCGACCCGTGCGAGTCATTAGCGAGGAATACTGGCCGTTGCCCTGGTACCTGCGCGGGCTGCCCCGGGTGGGCTATTGGACTCAGGCACCCGCGGACTGCGACGGCGCACTGATCATCGCCTCCTCCACCCAGGCCGACGTCGTACAAGCGCGGTTGAAAGGTCGTTACCAGACGAACCTGCTCGGCCTGCGGCCAGGCTTCATCTGCGTCGTCTATGCGCCGAACCCCTGACGAAGCGCCCGTCATGACGCCTCCGGAGATTTCACTCGTGATTCCCGTGTTCAATGAGGCCGGCAACCTCCTGCCGCTGCTCGGGAACTGCGTCGACGTGCTGCGAGGGCTGGCGCGGCCGTTCGAAGTCATTGTCGTCAACGACGGCAGCACGGACCCGACCGCCGAAGAGATCGCCACCGCCACCCAGCGCTGGCCCGAATGCCGGGAACTGCGCCTCGCGGCGAACGCCGGCCAGGCGACCGCGCTGCTGACCGGGCTGCGCGCGGCCCAGGGTAGTTGGATCGCGACGCTGGATGGCGACGGCCAGAATGACCCGCGCGATCTCCCGACGCTCTTTGCCGCGGTCAACTCGGGCGAATTCGACCTGACGTGCGGATGGCGCGTCGACCGGCAGGACAGTGCGGTGCGGCGGATCATGTCGCGACTGGCGAACGGAACGCGCCGACTCGTTCTCCAGGACGGAGTACACGATGCCGGCTGCCAGCTTCGCGTTTTCTCCCGCGCAATCGTGGCGGTGCTCGAGCCGATGGAACTCCTGCAGAGCTTTCTCCCTGCCCTGGCCGTGCACGCGGGCTTCCGGGTCGGCGAATTTCCCGTGCGCCATCATCCGCGGCAGGCCGGCACCTCGAAATACGGACTCGCCCGGCTCTGGTGGCGCCCGGCCGCAGCCATGCTTGCCCTGCGTTGGCGACTCGGGCGGACCTCGCGTCGGGAGGAAACACCATGAGCCGTCACGTCTTTCGGCACGAAGCGATGGCGACGTTCTTCGAAATCCAAGTCGCGGATGCCGAAGCCAGCTACGCCGGCCAGGCGGCGGCGTCCGCGTTTCGCGAACTCGATCGGCTCGAAGGCGAACTCAGCCGATACCGCGAAACGAGCGACATCGCCCGCGCCAACCGACTCGGTCGCGGCGCCAGTACGCGACTTGGTCCGGACGCATTCGAATGCCTCCTGATCGCCGCCGACGCCGCCCTGGCCACGGGGCGGGCGTTTGATCCGGCCTACGCTTCGGCCCGCGACGGCCTCGCCGACGGCGAACTCGCCTTCACGCTCGATCCCGGCACCCACTCGCTCAGGTCAAAGTCGGAGAAACTTCATTTGGATCTCGGGGCCATTGGCAAAGGCTACGCCCTGGATCGGATGGCGGAGACGCTGCGCGACTGGCAAATCGCCTCGGCCTGCCTGAACAGCGGCGGCAGTACGGCCCTCGCCCTGGCGGCGCCGTCGGGGGCCGAGGGATGGCCGATCGGTGTCGGCGACGAGCCGGCCGCGCGGCAGGTCATGCTGAGGGAAACCGCGATGAGTGGTTCCGGGGTGGCGGTGAAAGGCGAACACATCCTCGATCCGCGGACCACCCAGCCCGCGCGGATCCAGCACCGCACCTGGGCGCTGGCGCCGACCGCCGCACTCTCGGACGCGCTTTCGACCGCGTTCTTCGTGATGGCCGAAGCGGAGGTTGCCCGGTTCTGCGCCGCGCATGCCGGGATCGGGGCGGTCATCACGACCCAGGAGGGACGGCAACGCTCCTTTGGCTCGCTCGAGACGGCACGATGCAGTGGAATGTAGACCCGGCGCTCGCCGCCGGGACGCTTCGCGAAAAAAGAACGTGGCGTGGCGACGAGCGCCAGTCGTGCACTGATCGGTGACCGTTCAGTCTGAAGTTATGCCTCTTGGACGGTGAGGGCACCGTCCCTCCATTGATTGCTCTTTGAGAGAGGGCGCAAAATTAGCCGCAATAAATTTTCGAGGCGTCCGCGGGCAAAGCGCTACTGCTCGCGTTCGATTTGTGAAATGCGTTTGACCGGAGCGAGCAGAGTCCTGATTGAAAGGCGCCGTCCGAGACTGCTTAGTCGGTTAACCCCCACCGCGAACCCCACCGCGTCCATGACGATTCTCGCACCCTCGCTCCCGAACGACCGAACCCCTTGGGCTCGGTCCGTCGCCGCCGGCAGTGCCGGCCGTCGCACGCGGGGCTGAGTCAAGCGATGAACCAACACCCGCACGCGTTCCTGGCCCTGTTCATCGTGGTGGCCGTCGCGTTTCCGGTCGTTCTGCTGTGTGTGGCGCAGTTGTGGTTCCGTTTCTTCCAGCCGGCCAAGCCGAGCCTCGACAAGAACAGTGTCTATGAGTGTGGCGTCGAACCCACGGGCGACTCCTGGATTCAGTTCAAGGCGCACTATTACCTCTACGCCATCCTCTTCCTGATTTTCGACGTCGAGGTCCTGTTTCTCCTCCCGTTCGCGGTGGCGTTTACCGGGCTCACCGCCGGGGCGCTCATCACGATGCTCGTTTTCATCCTGCTCCTCGGCGAAGGCCTCGTCTGGGCCTGGCATCGCGGCCACCTCGAGTGGAAATAACATGAGCGAACCTGCCACCGACGCCCCGGGACTGAGCGACGCGGAACGCGACGAACTGCGCCGCCACGGCATCCTGCTCACCAAGATCGAGGAACTCGTGAATCTCGGTCGCAGCAAGTCGGTCTGGCCGCTCCAATTCGGTCTCGCGTGCTGCGCCATCGAGATGATCGCCGCCTCGATGGCGCGCTTCGACATCGCCCGCTTCGGCTCGGAGGTCTTCCGCCCTTCGCCGCGCCAGGCCGACCTCCTGATCGTCTCCGGCACGGTCACGAAGAAGATGGCGCCCCAGGTCGTCCGCCTCTGGAACCAGATGCCGGAGCCGAAGTATTGCATCGCGATGGGCGCCTGTGCGATTTCCGGCGGACCGTTCAAGCAGGGCTACAACGTGCTCAAGGGCATCGATCGTTTCATCCCGGTGGACGTCTACATTCCCGGCTGCCCGCCGCGTCCCGAGGCCCTGCTCCACGGGCTGATTCAGTTGCAGGAGCAGATCCGGACCGCGAAGTCCTCCGGCCCGAAGACCACCCGCCACCTGCGTCCGGGAGACTGCAATTATCCGGTGCCGGAATTCGGCGACCGCGATCTCGAGCCGCCGGCCAATCCCGCCGTCTGGCAGCCGCCGCAAATCGTCCGTTCCGAGAAGGCCTGATGGAAACGCTCGAGCAGATCCGCGACCGCCTGCTGGCCCGGTTCCCCGGCGCCGAGGTCACGCTGGTGACGAATCCCGGCGCCGCGGCGCAGCACTCGCTTTCGCTCGGTCTCGCCCACGCGGCGGCGATGGCGTTGTTCCTCCGGGACGACGCGGAACTGAAGCTCGATTACTGCTCGAACGTCACCGGCGTCGACTGGCCCGAGAAAGAAATCATCGAGAGCACCAAGGTCAGCGTGCCCGATCCCGCCGGTGGCCCCGCGAAGATCGTCGAGCAGAAGACCAAGCGAATCCAACCCGGCTCCCTCGAGGTCGTCTATCACCTGTACTCGATGGCGAAGAAGCACGGCCCGGTCATCATCCGGCTGCGCACCGCCAACCGCACCGATCGCGCCAACGTGCCCTCGCTCACGCCGGTCTGGCGCTCCTGTGAATTCCAGGAACGCGAAGTCTTCGATCTCTTCGGCGTGAAGTTCGACGGTCATCCCGATCTGCGCCGCATCCTGATGTGGGACGAGTTTACCGCGCATCCGATGCGCAAGGATTACGTCGAGCCGGACGATTACGAGTGGGAGCCCACGCCCCACGGCACCGTGCTCGACAAGGCCAAGGCTCATTATCCCCCCTCCGCTCTCGTCGCGGCCGCTCCCGCCGCTCCCGCCCACGGTGCGCCGACTCACGCTGCTCCCGCCCCGAAGGAGGCGCCGAAGCCATGAGCAACTCGGGCCTCGAATTTCCCGCGCCAGTGGGCGGCTCGCACGTCGCGGCCGTTCACGATCCGTTCCACGGCGACCTGCTCGAGGTCTCGATGGGGCCGCACCATCCGTCCACGCACGGCGTGTTCCGGATGATGGTCACGCTCGATGGCGAGACGATCGTGAAGCTGAAGCCCGTCTTCGGCTACCTGCACCGCAATCACGAGAAGCTGGGCGAGAACACGTCGTATCTCGCCTCGATGCCGTACACCGACCGGCTCGATTACCTGAACTCGATGACGAACAACTGGGCCTACGCCCTGGCGGTCGAGAAGCTCGCCGGCCAGCCCGTGCCCGAGCGCGCCGAGTATCTGCGCGTCATCCTGGCGGAACTCACGCGGTTGCTGAACCACGTCTGTCTCGCCGGATTTCTGCTGCAGGACACCGGCGCCAGCGGCACGCCGCTGATGTATGCGTTCCGCGAGCGCGAAAAGATCCTCGATCTCTTCGAGTCGCTCAGCGGCTCCCGGATGATGTGCAATTACCAGCGCTTCGGCGGCTGCCGGGTCGACGCCTCGCCGGAGTGGCTCGCGGGCGCGAAGCACATCACGGACAACTTCGGCCGCTTCCTCGACGAGTACGAAGAGCTGATCACAGGCAACGAGATCCTCATGGCCCGCACGCAGGGAGTCGGGGCGCTGAGCCCGGAGCTCGCGATCAGCGCCGGCATCACCGGGCCGATGCTCCGCGCCACCGGCGTCGACTACGATCTCCGCAAGGTCGATGCCTACGGCGTCTACTCGCGGTTCAACTTCCGCGTGCCGCTCGGCGATCACGGCGACACCTACGATCGCTACATGATCCGCGTGCTCGAGATGCGCGAATCGATCACGATTCTCCAGCAGGCCCTGCGTGATCTGCCGGCCGGGCCAATCATGGATCCGAAGGCCAAAATCCGCGGCTTCCGTCCCAAGGCCGGCGAAGCCTACGGCCGGATCGAGGGTCCGAAGGGCGAAATCGGTTTCTATCTCATCAGCGACGGCAGCCCGAACCCGTACCGCTACCGCGTGCGCCCGCCGTCCTTCGTCAACCTCACGGTGCTCGAGGACATGTGCCTCGGCCAAACCATCGCCGACGCCGTCATCATCCTCGGCAGCGTCGACATCGTCCTCGGCGAGGTGGACCGATAGGTTTTCGCTGCGCGAAAACCTTGGTTCCAAACCACCAACTTTCATGGCTCCCAACCCCAAAATCACCTCCCTGAATTTCCGCGCCCCGCGGAAAATCAGCTAGGTTTTTGGCGCAGCCAAAAACCCCATGCTCGGCTCCGGCTTACTCCAAGGTCTGAAGGTCACGGCGAAGAACATCGCCGGGAGCTTCCACGATCCCGAGCGGCTCGTGACGGTCGAATACCCGGAGCAGAAGACGAAGCTGCCGGAGAATTACCGGAATTTCCCGTTTCTGGTCAGCGAGAACGCCACCGATCCGATGGGCACGCTGCGCTGCGTCGCCTGCCAGATTTGCGAAAAGGAATGTCCGCCGCAGTGCATCTACATCGAGAAGAGCAAGGACAAGAAGCCGGATGCCGCTGGCAAGATGCAGGTCTACCCCGCGGTCTTCGACATCGACACCTCGGTGTGCATGAGCTGCCAGATTTGCGTCGAGGTCTGCCCGTTCGAGGCGATCAAGATGGATCAGGTCTTCGAGATCGCGACGACGGATCGCTTCAACGCCCTCCTGCTCGATCGGAACCAGCTCGCGAAGCCGAATAGCTACTATCACCAGATTCATCCGACCGAAGCAGCCGAGGTCGATGGCCGCCTTCTCGCGGAGCGCAAAGCCGCCGAAGAAAAGGCAAAGGCCGCCGCTGCGGCAGCAGCGGCCAAGGCAGCAGCGGCCGCTGCTGCTCCGAAACCGGTGGCGACACCGACAGCAACGGCCGGTGCGCCGGGTGCGGTAGCTGCAACGGTGTCGGTAGCGAAGCCGGCTACGCCTCCCGCGGCCGCTCCAGTATCTGCCACTCCGCCGGCTGCGGCCCCCGCAGCCTCGCCGGCGCAGAATGCGCCGGCCTCGGACGGAAAGGCGGCGCCATGAACGCGATGCCTGGAATCTTCGCCGCCGCCACGGGAGCCGATTCGCTGCTGGAACGCTGGCCGATCCTGTTCCGCGATACCGTGGCCGGTTTCTTCCCGGCTCCGCTGCAATGGCTCGTGGGATCGCTAATCTCCATCCTCGCGATCGTCGCGATTTTCGGCGGCGTCTTCGCCGCGCTCACGCTCCTCGAGCGGAAGATGCTCGGCCGCGTGCAGAACCGGCCGGGCCCGAATCGCACCGGACCGTTTGGGCTGCTGCAGCCGATTGCCGACGGGATCAAGATGCTCACCAAGGAGGACATCGTTCCGCGCAGCGCCGATCATCTCCTGCACTTCCTCGCGCCCGTCGCGCTCCTCGCGTTCTCGATTCTGACGTTCGCGGTGATTCCTTTCGGGCGAAACCTTGTGCCGCTCGAACTCGATGCGGCCGTGCTCTACTTCTTCGCCGCCGGCGCCGCGACCGAGCTGGCTATCTTCATGGCCGGCTGGGCGAGCCGGAACAAGTTCTCGCTCCTCGCCGCGATGCGCGCCCTGGCCCAGCTCATCAGTTACGAACTGCCGCTGCTGCTCTCCTTCGTCCCGATCATCATGCTCGCCGGCACGCTCTCGATGACCGGCATCATCGACCAGCAGGCGGGCTGGAATTTCGGTTTCATCCCGAAGTGGTACATTTTCACCCCGTGGGGCTTCGCGGCGTTCGCGATCTTCCTCGTCGCGGCGCTCGCCGAGTCGAACCGTTCGCCCTTCGATCTGCCCGAGGCGGAGAGCGAATTGATCGCCGGTCACCTCACCGAGTACAGCGGGTTCAAATACGCGCTGTTCTTCATGGCCGAGTATTTCGGCATGATCGCCCTCAGCGGCATGGCCATCACGCTCTTCCTCGGCGGCTGGCGCGCCCCTCTGCCCTTCCTCGAGTTCATCCCCTCGTATCTCTGGTTCGGCGCCAAGCTGCTCGGACTCCTGCTGCTCTTCATCTGGATTCGTGGCACGTTTCCCCGCCTGCGGATGGATCAGCTCACGCGGCTCGCCTGGAAGTTCCTCGTGCCGCTCGCGCTCTTCAATCTCGGGACCGCGGCGTTCTGGTCGCTGACTTCCGGTTGGAGCGGCCCGCTGCAACTCGCGCGGTGGGGCGTGGCCATCGCGTTGGTCGTCGTGCCGTTCGTCCTGCTCGGACGAGGCCTGAGCCGCGGCGTCGCACCGCGCACCTACCGTTTCGCATGACCGGGTTGCTCATCATCGCCCTCGTCACCCTCGTGCCCGCCGCGGTCGCGATGGCGCTGCGCAATGTAATCCACAGTGCGCTCCTGCTGATTCTGAGTTGGGCGGGGATTGCAGCGTTCTATTTTTGGGCCGGCGCCGAGTTCCTGGCCTTTTCCCAGGTGCTGGTCTACGTCGGCGCGATCTCGATGGTCGTGCTCTTTGCGGTTCTGCTGACGCGCCACACCCGGACCGACGGCGGCGTGGCCCCCGATACACTCGGACGCGCCCTGGCCGGCCTGCTGATCGGCGGCGCGGTGCTCGGAGTTTTGTTCGGCGCCGTGCTCAGCACGCCGTTGCCCATCGGGTCGAAGCCCGCGGCGGCGGTGACCGTCCATGGACTCGGAGTCGAACTGATGGAACGCCACACGATCGCACTCCTCGTCGTGGGGGTGTTGCTCACCGTCGCGTTGCTCGGCGCGGTGGTGCTCGCCGCCTCGGACTCGCGGTCCGGCCCGGAGGACGCCCGATGATCCTCACCCCGCTCCACCTCTGCCTGCTGCTCTCGAGTGCGCTGTTCTGCATCGGGCTGATCGGCGCGTTGTCGCGCAGCAGCTCGATTCTGGTGCTGCTGGGCGTGGAGCTGATGCTGAATGCGGCGAACCTGAACTTCATTGCGTTCTGGCGCTATGGCCCGAATCCGGCGGCCGGGACGGGCGTGCTCTTTGTGCTTTTCTCGATCGCCGTCGCCGCCGCCGAGGCCGCGGTGGGACTCGCGCTCGTCATCGCGATTTATCGCCATCAACGGAGCATCCGGTTGCAGGATGCCCGCCGCCTGAAGGGTTGAACCACTGGACACCCCGATGACCGCCCCCCTCTTCCAGCCCACCGCGGCACCGTCACCTTCCAGCCCGTGGCCGGCGGATTCGGTCCACGCGCTCGCCGACCTCCGGCGGTCGCCTCTCTCATGAGCCTGCCCGTCCAGCTTCTCTGGCTCATTCCCGCTCTCCCGCTCCTCGCCGCGGGCATCGGTTCGCTCACGCCTCGTTCCGGACGGGGACTCGCCTCCGGCGCGGCGATCGTCGCAATGGCGATTTCCTTCCTGCTTTCCTGCGGGGCTCTGGCCACCGCGCTCGCGCAACCCGCAGCACACCTCGTCCACAACTTCGCCTGGTTTGACCTCGGCGGTAGCGCGGTGCGGCTCGGCTGGCTGCTGGATCCCTTGACAGCGTTCATGTGCGTGATGGTCACGTTCGTCGGCACGCTGATCTTCATCTTCAGCACCGGCTACCTGCATGAGGACGCCAACTTCACCCGGTTCTTCTGCTTCCTGAGCCTCTTTGCCGCTGCGATGCTCGGCCTGCTCGTCGCCAACAGCCTCCTGCTGCTCTTCATCTGCTGGGAACTCGTGGGCCTCGCCTCGTACCTGCTGATCGGTTTCTGGTTTCACAAGCCGTCCGCTGCGGCCGCCGCCAAGAAGGCCTTCATCACCACGCGCATCGGCGACCTCGGCCTGTTGCTCGGGATGTTGTGGCTCTACGACTCCACTGGCTCGCTCCTCTTCTACGATGGCGGCCAGGGCGTACTCGAAGCGACCGCACTTGGCGGGCTCGTCGCCCAGACGACGATCGGCGGGCTCGCGGTCTCGACTGCCATCGGCCTCCTCATTTTCTGCGGCGCCATCGGCAAGTCCGGCCAGTTCCCGCTGCACGTCTGGCTGCCTGATGCGATGGAAGGCCCGACGCCCGTCAGCGCCCTCATCCACGCAGCGACGATGGTCGCGGCGGGTGTGTTCCTCGTCGCCCGGGTTTATCCATTGATGTCCGCCGATCAGGGACTCGCCCACGTACCGGTCCATGCGCTCACGGTCGTCGCCGCCATCGGCGCCATCACGGCACTGCTCGGGGCGTTGATTGCGGTGGCGCAGAGCGACATCAAGCGCGTGCTCGCGTTCTCCACGGTGTCGCAGCTCGGCTACATGATGCTCGCGCTCGGCGTGGGTTCGTGGGTGGCGGCGATTTTCCATCTGCTGACGCATGCCTTCTTCAAGGCGCTGCTCTTCCTCGGCTCGGGCTCGGTGATTCACGCCGCGCACCATGAGCAGGACATCCGCCGGCTCGGCGGCCTGCGCGGACCGATGCGTGCGACCTTTGCGACGTTTGCGATCGGCATGATGGCGCTGGCCGGCGTGCCGTTCCTCTTCTCCGGTTTCTGGAGCAAGGAGGCGATTCTCCACGCGGCCCACAATTGGGACGTCTCGCACCTCCCGCTCTATGCCGGTCTCGCCGCGGTCGTCCTCACGGCTTTCTACATGACGCGGCTCGTGGCTGAGACCTTCTTCGGTTCGCCGCGCAGCGAGGAGGCCTCGCATGCGCACGAGAATTCCGCGGTGATGACGGTACCGCTCATCCTCCTCGCGGTCTGCGCCGTTCTGCTGGGTTTCCTCGGCACGCCCGCCTATCCGTGGCTCCAGGCCCGGCTCGAGGGACACACCGAAGTCCACGGGCATCCGATCTTCGAAGGCGCCGGGTTGCTGATGCTTTCGATTGTACTCGTCGCGGTCGGCATCGGCTCCGGCTGGGCGCTCTACGGCCGGCGGCCGCGGGCGAATGCCAATGCGCTTGATCCGATCGAAGGACGCCTGCCGGGACTCTTTGCCGTGCTGCGCGCCCGCTTCGGCTTCGATGAACTTTACGCCGCCACGGTCGGCCGGCTGAACACGGCCATGGCGGCGCTCTCCGACGGACTCGACCGCTACGTCTGGGATGCCGCGGTTCGTTTCCTCGCCGCGCTCGGCGAGTTCGGAGGCGTGGTGAATCGCGAGGCCGATGAAGACGTGCTCAATGGCGGATTCGACGCCACGAATGATCGACTCCGCGGAACGGCCAGAAGTTACTCCGCGGCCCAGACCGGTGGCGCACACGGCTACCTGCGCACGGTCGCCGTCGGCTTCGTACTTCTGGTGCTCATCGTTATGCTCGGAGGTGGCGTATGATCCCGCTGCTTTCACTGATTGTCTTCACCCCATGGATCGGCGCGGCTCTGCTCGCTCTGTGGCGCGGTGCCTCGCCGGGCGCGATCCGCGGCCTGGGACTGCTCTTCAGCCTGTCGACCCTCGGTCTCGGCTTGATCGCGCTCTCCCGCTTCGACCCCGCGATCACCGTACCCCAGTTCGGCGAGACGCACGACTGGATCTCGATGTTGAACGTGCACTACCGCCTCGGACTCGACGGCCTGAGTCTGGTGCTCGTGCTGCTCACCGGCATCATTACGCCGGTGGCGTTGATCGCGTCGTGGCGCGAGCACCGGGACGCGCGGCTGTTCACCGCGCTTTTCCTCCTGCTGCAAGGCGCGGCCCTCGGCGTCTTCCTCGCCCTCGATTTCTTCCACTGGTTCGTGTTCTGGGAGCTGAGCCTCGTCCCGGCCTTCTTCCTGATCAAGCTGTGGGGCGGCCCTAGCGCCACGCGCGCCGCGTATCAGTTCGTCATCTACACGATCGGCGGCAGTGCCTTCATGCTGCTGGCGTTCGCCGCCCTCTACGCCGCGACGGGCACACTCGACTTCCTCCAGCTCGGACAATACGGCGCCGACGGCACGCTCAACGTCCGGCTCGGCGCGATCGGCGGCTGGTGGCCGCGCGCGGTCTTCCTCGGCGCGCTCCTCGGACTCGCCGTCAAGGTTCCGCTCTGGCCTTTCCACACCTGGTTGCCGCCGGCCTATGCCGAGGCGCCCACCGGGGCCTCGATGTTCCTTACCGCTGTGATGTCCAAAATGGGCGTCTACGGCTTCCTGCGGATTCTCTGGCCCATCTTCCCCACCCAACTCCATCAGGCCGCACCCTGCCTGCTCTGGCTGGCGCTCGGTGGCGTGGTGTTCGGAGCCTTTGCCGCGATGCGTCAGACCGACCTGAAGCGGATGGTCGCCTACTCCTCGCTCAACCATCTCAACTACTGCCTGCTGGCCCTGTTCGCATTGTCCGCCGCCACGGGTCAGCCCGGCACCACGAGCGCCGCCGCCGCCGCCGCGTTGAGCGGCACGATCCTGCAGATGTTCAACCACGGTCTCTCCGCGGCGGCCCTGTTCTACTGTGTCGGGGTGCTTGAGGCCCGCTCTGGTGGCCGCCGGGGACTGAACGATTTCGGCGGAGTGCGCACCGCAGCGCCGATCTTCGCCGGACTCTGCGGGGTGGCCCTGTTCTCCTCGCTCGGGTTGCCCGGACTCAACGGCTTCGTCGGTGAATTCCTGATCTTCCGCGGCGTCTTCGGCCTGGCGCCGTGGGCCGCCGCCGTCGCGTGCCTCGGCCTGCTGGCGACCGCCCTCTTCCTCCTGACTTTCTGGCAACGAGTCTTCCACGGGCCCACCGGCAAGGTGGCCGCGAATTTCCCTGATCTCTCGCTGAGCGAAATTCTCCCGCTGCTGCCGCTGATCGGGCTGATGTTCATCCTCGGCGTGTGGCCGCAGTTCCTCGCCAAACTCATCAACCCGCTCGTGTCCCTCTGGGCCGGACAGCTCCCGCTGCCATGACCGCGCTGCCCTGCACGATCTACATCTCCTTCCTCGGCGCGCTGCTCGCACTGGTGGCCGGGGCGCGGTCGGCCGCCGCCGCCCGCTGGATTGCACTCGTGACCGCCGTCACCGCCTGGCTCGTGGTGCTCGCAAGTGCCGTGGGATTCCAGGCGGGACCCGGCCTGCAAACGCTCGTCGATGCCGCCTGGATTCCCGAACTCGGCGTGCGTTACCACCTCGCAGTCGACGGCATCAGCCTGACGCTGGTTGTTCTCACCGGCCTCGCGGCGACCGCCGGTATTCTCTTCTCCTGGAACATCACCCACCGCGCGGGCGAGTTCTTCGCCCTTTTCCTCACGCTGATCGGCGGCGTCTATGGCGTCTTCCTCAGCGCGGACATCTTCGTGTTCTTCGTCTTCTACGAAATCGCGATCGTCCCGAAGTACTTCCTGATCGCGAACTGGGGATCCACAAACCGCGAGTATGGCGCGATGAAGCTGGTCCTCTACTCGTTCGCCGGCAGCGCGCTCGTCCTCGCCGGCGTGCTCTGGGCTTACGCGGCGAACGGCGGGCAAAGTTTTGCCCTCGCCGACCTCGCCGCCGCGGCGGCCAACTTCACCCCCGGCCAGCAAATCGGCATGTTCGCCCTCGTCTTCACCGGGTTCGCCGTGCTCGCGGGCATGTTCCCGTTTCACACCTGGGCGCCCACCGGCCACGTCGCCGCCCCGACGGCGGCCTCGATGCTGCTGGCCGGCGTGGTCATGAAACTCGGCGCCTACGGTTGCCTGCGCGTGGCGATGCCGCTTTTTCCCGTCGGCTTCGTCTTCTGGCAGTCCACGATCGCCACTCTCGCGATCATCGGGATCATTTACGCCGGACTGATCGCCCTCGTGCAGGAGGACTTCAAATTCGTCATCGGTTACTCAAGCGTCAGCCACATGGGCTTCGTCCTGCTCGGGCTCGCGGCCGCCAACCATCAGGCCGTGGCGGGCGCCGTGCTGCAGATGTTTTCCCACGGCGTGATTGCCGGCCTGCTCTTCGCCGTCGTGGGCCGGATGGTCTACGAACGCACCCATACCCGGAAATTCTCCGACCTGCGCGGGCTGCCGCTGCACCGGCTCCTGCCGTTTGCCGCGATCACGTTTGTGATCGGCGGCCTCGCCTCGATGGGCATGCCGGGCTTCAGCGGCTTCCCGGCCGAGCTCACGATTCTGATCGGCACTTGGAAGACATCTCCGCTCTGGGCGACCTTTGCCGCCGCGGGCATTCTCGTGGCGGCGGCGTTCACGTTGCGGGCGATCCAAGTGTCGTTCTTCGGCACCACCGATCAATCCGTGCCGGCCGCACCTGGCGACCATGGCCACGCCCATGACTACGATCCCATCACCTGGCCGGAACGCGTCGGCGCGATTCTCCTCATCGGCGCCACGGTCTATGTCGGCCTGAAGCCGGATGTCCTGCTCCAGTGGATCGGACCCGCGCTGCAATCGCCCTTCTTCCAGACTGTGCTGAAGGGAGGCACGCCATGAGCGCCACCCCGACTACGAACTACGCGGAGATTTTTGGCGCGCTCCGTCCCGAGGCGGCTCTTGTGCTGGGCGCCCTGGTTGTGCTCGGCGTTGACCTGGCCTTCGGGCGTCGGCGCTCCGAGGCCGCCCGGCTCCGCACGTCCGCGCTCATCGGACTCGCCGCCATCGCGGTGGCAGTTTGCTCAGCGCTCGGCGCCGGTCACGCCGGGGCGGTCGTCGACGGCGTCATCGTGCTCGACTCCCTCGGGGTCGCGACTCGCGTCGGCGTCCTGGGTCTTT
This sequence comes from Opitutia bacterium, assembly GCA_947472765.1. Classification (GTDB taxonomy): domain Bacteria; phylum Verrucomicrobiota; class Verrucomicrobiia; order Opitutales; family Opitutaceae; genus ER46. Next base: position 2,374 of record CANJCM010000030.1, on the reverse strand, counting down.
CCGGGCTGACGCTCCTGCTCGCTCCCGGCACGAGCCGGCTGCGCCATCCGGCCGAGTTCGTCGCCATCCTGCTGTTCGCCACCACGGGATTCACCCTGATGGCGGTCGCGCAACACCTCCTGCTCGCCTTCCTCGCCCTCGAACTCGCCAGCCTCTCGCTTTACGTGCTCGCGGGCTTCGACAAAACCCGGCCGGAATCGGCCGAGGCCGCCCTGAAGTATTTCCTGCTCGGCGCCATTTCCGCGGCGTTTCTGCTCTTCGGCTTCAGCCTGCTCTACGGCCTGACTGGTTCCCTCGCGCTGCCCGACATCGCCCGGCATCTCGCGACGCAGCCGACAAGCACCCTGCTGCTGGTCGCACTGGTGATGATTCTCGTCACCTTTGGCTTCAAGGCCGCCGCCGCGCCGTTCCACCTTTGGGCCCCCGATGTCTATCAAGGCGCCCCGACCGCCGCCGCCGCGCTGATTGCCTCCGCCTCCAAACTCGCCGGCTTCGTGCTCTTCGTCCGCCTGCTCTGGAGCGGTTTGCTTTCGGCCTCGGGCGATGCCTCCACCCTCGCCGGCGCGCCGGGCTGGATGCCAGTCGCGGCGGGCATGGCGGGATTGTCCATGTTCCTGGGTAACTTCGTGGCGCTCGCCCAGACGAACGTCCGCCGGCTGCTCGCCTATTCCGCGATCGCTCACGCCGGTGCCATGCTGCTCGGCGTAATCGCCGCCGGCGCCGCCGGTCCTGGTCCGGTGTTCTATTACGCCGCGACGTATGGCCTGGCCACGGTCGGCGCGTTCGGCGTCATCGCCGTCGTCGACCAAGCCGGTGGCTGCCATCAACTCAGCGATCTGGCGGGCTTGTATCGCCGTTCGCCGCTGCTGGCCGGCTGCCTGCTCGTTTTCATCCTGTCGCTGGCGGGCATACCGCCGCTGGCCGGATTCTTCGGCAAGTTCGCCGTCTTCGCCGCCGCACTCCGGATCGGTGGGGTCGCGGGACCGCTCGGCTGGCTCACGCTCGCCGCGATTTTCCTCAGCGCGATCGGGCTCTATTATTACCTGCTGATTCTGAAGCAGGCGCTGGTGATTGCGCCGGCCGCAGATCGGGGACGCATCTCCACACCGGCCAACGCCGCACTGGTGCTCGTCGTGACCGCCGTGTTGCTCGTGGTGCTCGGACTTTTCCCGTCGGTGATTCTCGGACTGTTCTAATCCGTCCGCCGATAGCGCAGATAGGTTCGTCTGCCACTGAGTATGCTTTGCCCGGCATCTGCGTGAATTGGGCTGCATCTGCGGATGCCTCGATTTGGAGACCGAAGCGCGGTTCACGCGGAGCCGCGGAGTTCGCGGAGTTCGCGGAGAAGCTTCCAGATCCGGACCGGATCAAGTGATGACTGGCCGAGTGCCGCTCCCGAAGACACGGTTCAACCTTAGCGCCTTCGCGTCCTGGCGAGAGTCACCGCCCCATTTAAGTGTGACGACGGGGCCGCAGGTCGAAACCACGCCTCGATCCAACCTCACACCAAGACGCGAAGCCGCCAAGCAATCCACGCGCTGGAGGATTGGGCACTCCGTGCAATCTGCACTCCGTGGTTTTTCACCGCCGGAGTTTCTAACCACGGAGTGCACGGAATACACGGAGTGACGGGTGGCGCTCGCCACCGGGGCGGTTCGCAAATGGAGAACGCGGCCGGGCGACTAGCGCCAGCCCTACCCCGAGCGGTCGCCTTGGACGGCGAGGTACACCGCCCCTCCCCGTCGCGACTGCCTCTGGATGAGCCGTGCCCGTGCTCTTAATCGGGCTCGTGCTCGCGGCCTTAATGGGCGGAAAAGCGCAATCCATGGCGGGACGGTGTCCTCACCTCCACGGCGGCCTAAAGTCCGACTGAACGTCCACGGATCGGTCCAGGACCGGCGCTAGTCGCCCGGCCACGTTTTTCATTCGCGAACAGGCACGGCGTGAGCGCCAACCGAAGACTTCAGCTGGATCGCTCCGGCTCGAGAGGGGTGGCGCACAGCGCCGAATTCGGAGTTCGGAGTTTGGCGTTTTGGGTTTTGGGTTCTGCGTTCTGAGTTCTGGGTTCTGAGCGGCTGGTACCTCCACCCACGCGATCGACCCACGACAAATTCGCCGCTCGCCACTCGGCAATTGGCACTCGGCAATTGGCATTCCCAAAGGTGGGCAAAAAAAAGCGACCCACGTTTCCGTGGGTCGCCGGGAGTAAGAGTTGCCTCAGAATCAGGTCATCTCGAGGCCGCGCATCGTGCCGGTCGAGGACGAGAACTTGTCCTGTTCGATGCCCATGCGGTGCAGCATCGAGAGGAGCAGGTTCGTCAGCGGATAATTGCGGTTGTGCTCGCGGTCGAACCCGAGGTGCTGGCCGTGCTTG
>CANJCM010000029.1 GCA_947472765.1 Opitutia bacterium | reverse complement strand
TGCCGGCGCGAAACATCGTCGACTCCGACTACACCTTCCTGAACGACCGGCTCGCCTCCCACTACGGCATTGCCGGGGTCGACGGGATCGCGATGCGCAAGGTTACCCTGCCCCCAGGCAGCCCTCGCGGCGGACTGATGACGCAGGCCAGCGTCCTCAAGGTCACGGCGAACGGCACCACGACTTCCCCTGTGCTGCGCGGAAAGTGGATCATGGAACGGGTCGTCGGCTACGAGATGCCCCTGCCGCCCGCGGCCGTCCCGGCCGTCGAGCCCGACATTCGCGGTGCGGTCACCATTCGCCAGCAACTTGACAAGCACCGTGCCGACGAGAGTTGCGCGATCTGCCACCGTAAAATCGACCCACCCGGCTTTGCCCTCGAGAGCTTCGACGTGATGGGCGCGTGGCGCGATCGCTACCGTGCCAGCGCCTTCGACAAGGAGCCGGCGCCGGGCTTCGGGAAGAACGGCTGGCCCTTCGCGTTCTACCATGCCCTGCCGGTCGACCCGAGCGGCCAGCTCGCCGACGGACGTTCCTTTCAGGATGTCCGCGATTTCAAGCGGCTTCTGCTTCAGGACGAACGCCAGCTCGCGCGCAATCTCGCCCGGCAACTCTCAATCTTCGCCACCGGCGCACCCGTGCGCTTTGGCGATCGCGCCGCGATCGAGCAAATCGTCGAACGCACGAAGGCCGGCGGTTACGGCGTGCGCGACGTGCTGGACGCCCTCGTCGCAAGCGACCTGTTCCGCTCGAAGTAAACCCTCGGGCAGGGCCGTACAACGCGGACATCCCGCCGGGCTCCGAACCGGCATTCTACCGGAATTCCGGTAGTGCCGGCCCTGCGAGGCGCCCCGGCCGGCCGCCGCCATCTCGGGCATTGACGGGATTTTTTTCTACTCGTTTCCTGTCCCTTATGCGCGAATCCAAGGCGGCCGAAACCCGCACCAAGTACAAGCGTGTGATCCTCAAGCTCTCGGGCGAGGTCCTGCGCGGTGGCAAGACCGGCGATCCGATCGACGGCGCGACCCTCGAGAAGGTCTGCCGGCAGGCCAAGGAAATTTACGATCTCGGCGTCCAGGTCTGCATCGTCATCGGCGGCGGCAACATTTTCCGCGGCCTGGCCGGCGAAAAGCGCGGGGTCGATCGCACCACCGGCGATTACATGGGCATGCTGGCCACGGTCATCAACGGCCTGGCCTTGATGGACTGCCTCGAAAAGCTCGGGGTGGAAACCCGCGTCCAGTCCGCCATCCCGATGAACCAAATCGCGGAGCCGTTCATCCTCCGTCGCGCGATGCGCCATCTGGAGAAGGGCCGCGTCGTGATTTTCGTGGCGGGCACGGGCAATCCCTACTTCTCGACCGACACCACCGCGGCGCTCCGCGCGAGCGAGTTGCACGCCGACATCATCATGAAGGCCACCAAGGTCGACGGCGTGTACGACAAGGACCCAAAGAAGCACGCCGATGCCGTGAAGTTCGACCAGCTCACGTTCATCGATGCCCTCAAGCAGCGGCTCAACGTCATGGACTCGACCGCGTTCTCCCTCTGCATGGACAACAACGTCCCGATCCTCGTGTTCGACCTCAACGACGAGCACGCGATCAAGAAGGCCGTCCTCGGCGAGAAGATCGGCACGCTGGTGCGCAATTAAGACTCTATCACCGCCGCGGGATACCGCTCCCGCGCCTTCCCCGTCGTCCATCCACTCCTCGAACCGTCACCCCTCCTTTTCCCATGAGCCACCCGATCATCACTGATGCCCAGGCCAAGATGAAGAAAGCCGTCGATCACACGCTGCACGAGTTCAGCGCGATCCACACCGGCAAAGCCACGCCCACCATGGTGGAAAGCGTGACGGTCGACGCCTACGGCTCCTCGATGCGACTGAAGGAATGCGCCGCGATCTCCACGCCCGATGCGCGCATGATTCAGATTCAGCCGTGGGACGTCGGCCTCTTGAAGGCGGTCGCGAAGGGCATTCAGGAAGCGAACCTCGGCTTCAACCCGATCATCGACGGCAAGATCATCCGCGTTCCGCTCCCGGAGATGAGCCGCGAACGCCGCCAGGAATTCGTCAAGACCGCCCACAAGCTGGCCGAGGAAGGCCGCGTACACGTCCGCAATGTCCGCCACGGCGCGCTCGACACGATGAAGAAGGCCAAGCTGCCCGAGGATGAGTCCAAGCGCATGGAGAAGGAACTGCAGGCCGCGACCGATGCCGCGATCAAGAGCATCAACGAGCATCTCGCGCACAAGGAAAAGGACCTGCTGACGGTCTGAGCCGGCGCGCCGGATCGTCGTCTTCCAGCTCGGCCGCGGGTCCCCACGGGCTCGCGCCACCAGGAATCCCCTCCTCGTGACCAAAGCGTCCTCCACGTCCACGCCCCGGCGGGTCGTGATCAAGCTCGGCACCGGTGTCCTGACTTCAGGCGCCGGCCAGCTCGACCTCGCGCGGATTGCCGCCGTCTGCCGTGAAATCGCCGACCTCCGCGGCCGCGGCACCGAGGTCATCGTCGTATCCTCCGGCGCCGTCGGACTCGGCATGGGTGCCCTCGCGCTCGCCAGGCGCCCCAAGGAAATTTCCAAGAAGCAGGCGTGCGCCGCGATCGGCCAGTCGCGGCTGATGCAGACGTGGCAGGCCGGCTTCGCCCCGCACGATCTGATTGTTGCCCAGGTCCTGCTGACCCACGAGGACCTGCGGGCCCGCGAGCGTTACCTCGGCATCAAGCAGTGCCTCGAGCAGCTCCTGAGCTACGGCACGATTCCGATCATCAACGAGAACGACACCGTCAGCGCGGCCGAGATTCACGCCATGCTGAAGTTCGGTGACAACGACACGCTCTCCGCGCTGGTCGCGAGCATCGCCCAGGCCGAACACCTGATCATTCTTTCCACCGCGCCGGGCCTGATCGACATGAAGGGCACGGGCGAAATCGTTCCCGTCGTCGAACGGATCACGCCCGAGATCGAGGCGATGGCGGGCGGCACGACCAGCGAAACCGCGGTCGGCGGGATGATTTCCAAAATTTCCGCGGCCAAGGTCGCCACGCGCGCCGGCTGCGGTGTCTTCATCGCCAGCGGCTCCGAGCCCGAGATTATCGCGCGGCTGCTGAGCGGCCGCGGTCCCGGCACGTTCTTCGTTCCGAGCGGACTGCCCCTCGATGCGAAGAAGCGCTGGCTCGCGTATTTTCAGCGCCCCACCGGCACGGTCGCGATCAACGAGCGCGCTGTCCCCGTCCTGCGGGAACAGGGCCGCAGTCTCCTTGCCGTCGGCGTCACGGGCGTGCGGGGCGAGTTCGCCGCGGGAGAAATCGTCAACATCGCCGGACCGGACAACGCGATCATCGCCCGCGGCAAGGCCGGTTTCAGCAGCGAGGAAATTCGCGTGCTCTCCGGCCGGCAGGGCAGCGCGGTCGCGTCCCTCTACCCTTCCCGCAAGCGGCTCGAGGTCGTGCATCGCAACGACCTGGTGTTGTTGTAGCACGTTCGCGCCGGTCCGGCGCGAACGTTGGATTCGTGTTCAACCAATTGCGGCCCCGCTTCGTAGGGGCGTGCCTCGTGCGCGCCCTCTGCGTCCTACCTAACCTCTGTGACCTCTGCGTTCCCGATCCCGCAGCATCCGCTCGCCGCCACCAACTGGGTCCGACCAAACTTTACTCCAAGCGGCTCTCGATCCCACCGATGGCCATTGCCGGCAGGTGCTTTCACGGAAACCATCGCGGCGTCACATAAGGACACAGGTCCCGAACCCAAACCCAGCACGAGCGCTCAACTTCAACCTATGTCCAACGTTTCCCTCCGCGATTATTTCGCCGCCCACGCCCCCATGGCCCCGAACTGGTTCACGTCCACGCTGCCCAAGGCGAATGTGGAAATGATCCCGGACCCTGAACGCGGCAAAGGCTACGTGAAGAGCAACACCGTCGTCATCGTCGAAACCCCGCTGCAGCGCGAGGTCCGCTGGCGGTTCAGCTACGCCGACGCGATGCTGCTCGGCGCGGCGCCAGCGGTGCCCATCGTCTGAAGCCGACTTGGCTCGCCCTTCTGTGCGATCGAACGGGATTTGTTCTGGCCCCAAACCGTTGCACAGAAGTCGAGCCAAGGAAAACCAAGGACTCCCTCAACGGATGTGTCCGTGCACTCGGTAGTTCAACCCCGAAGTCTCCGATTCCTGGCTTCATGGCTTCAGGCTCATCTCGCCGCAACGATCGAGCCGGGTTGAGCCGGAATTGATCGTCGTTACCAGGCTGACCTTGGCCCGTCCTTGGATTGACCTTCTGTGCGATTGATTGGGGGCTCGGTCGGGCTCCTGGCTTCAGGCTCCCCTCTGCCTCGACCGCGCCGGTCTTGAGCTGCGCCCGTTTCCTGACTTCGTGGACCCGGCATCCCCTGCCCCATGAAGATTTGGCCCCTCCCACCCCTCGGCCTGCTCGCGCTTGGCGTTGGCCTCGTCCCGCTCGCCGCCCAACCCGCGGCTGCTCCCGCCCGCGCCACCGTTGATCTCTCCGCCCTCCGCCCCGCCAACGGGCTCACCGCCCGACAGGACGGCGCGCTGTTGCAACTCGGCTGGCCCATCTCCGCGAACGAAGAAGGCTCGCTCACGCTCAACCTCGAGGCCGGCCAGCCGCTGATCGAGGCGCTCGGAGCACGGAAGGCCGGCCAGGCCACACCCGAAACCATCCGACGCGTGGACCCGCTCGTCCTCATCACCGAAGGCGAACGCGATCTGCAGAACCCCGCGGGCTGGGTCGCGTTCTTCGACAATCCTCCCCTCCGCGCCTACCGCACGTTCGCGATGACGATCGACAAGAAGTCGGTGCGGGTCGCCAGTGAAGGTGCGCGCACCGTCGTCACCGTGGGCGATGTCACCGCCGGTTCCTTCAAGGGCTTGTTCCAGTTCACGCTTTTCCGCCAGAGCGCCCTCATCCTCACCGAGGCCGTCGTACAAACGCAGGCCAACGGCCGCGCGATTCTTTACGATGCCGGACTGCTCAGCGGCGGACGGCCGAGCTGGCGCCATGACGTCTGGCTCGACCCGCAGGGCCAGCTCCATCGCGCGGAGGTCGACATCAACCGCGTGGCCGGTCCGCTCGCGGTCGCCCAGCGGACGCTCGTCGCCGAAGGTCCGGCTGGCGCCGTCGCCGCATTTCCGCCGCCGCACCAATATTTCTACCCGCTCGATTTCGCCACAAACCTGGGCTTCGCGTGGATCGGCAGTTACGGCGGCGAGTGGCCGCGCGGCTACGGCTTCGGTATCCACCAGCCGCCCCTCGGCGACAAGCGCTGGGTGCCGTGGTTCAACGCGCCGCCCGGCACGGATCAGCGCCTCGGAATTTTCTACCTCGTCAGCAGCGGCGACGCCCGGCAGGCCCTCGAAGAAGTCGCGCGCCTCACGCGTAACGACCGCTTCAAGGCCCTCCCCGGCTATCGCACCTTCACCAGCCATTTTCACCATGAGCACACGCTCGAGCTGATGCGCAAGCGGCAGGACCTCGGCTCGCCCACCGCAATGCCCGACGAACTCAAGAGCCCGGATCTCCTCCGGACGTTCAAGGCGCGCGGCATCGAGATTGTTCACCTCGCCGAATTCCACAACGGCGAGACGCCCCGAATGCCCGCGGACCGACGGCTGCTCCAGCTCAAGACCATGCACGAGGAATGCGCGCGGTTGTCAGACGGTGAATTCCTCCTGCTCCCGGGCGAGGAACCCAACGTACACCTCGGCGGACACTGGCTGAGCTTCTTCCCGAAGCCCGTCTACTGGGTGCTGAACCGCGCGGCCGGCAAGCCGTTCGTCGAGGACGTCCCCGGCTACGGCAAGGTGTACCACGTCGGCAGTCCGGCCGACGTGCTGAAACTGATGGAGACCGAGAACGGCCTGATGTGGACGGCGCACGCCCGGATCAAGGGCTCGCGAACTTTTCCGGACACCTATCGCGACACGTCGTTCTTTCACTCCGACCACTTCCTCGGCGCCGCGTGGAAATCGATGCCGGCGGATCTTTCGCTGCCACGCCTCGGCAGCCGCGTGCTCGACCTCGGCGATGACTTCGCCAACTGGGGCGAGCAGAAGTACGTCGTCGGTGAAGTGGATATTTTCCGCGTCGAGCCCGACATGGAGACCTACGCGCACATGAACATCAACTACCTCAAGCTCGACCGCCTGCCGCGTTATGCCGACGGCTGGCAGCCGGTGCTCGACGTGCTGCGGGCGGGCAGGTTTTTCGTGACGACCGGTGAGATGCTGATCCCCGAGTTCACCGTCGGCGGGCGCGAAAGCGGTGAATCTCTCCCCCGCCCCGCCGGCGGCGCCACGGTCGAACTGCGCGCCAGGCTCGAGTGGACCTTCCCGCCGAACTTCGCGGAGATCGTCTCCGGCGACGGCAAGCAAGTTTACCGGCAGCGCGTGGACCTCACGAACGAAGCCGCCTACGGCACCCGCGAGCTCCGCGTGCCCGTGGACCTCACCAACCGCACCTGGGTTCGCCTCGAAGTCTGGGACGCCGCCCGCAACGGCGCCTTCACTCAGCCCGTGTGGATTAAGTAGGCGGAGACCGGCGCTACTTCGACCGTCGTCAGGACGGCAGCCTTCGGGCGCACCGGTTGCCCCGCTCGGGCTGACGCCATCACGCTGATCTCTCGGTACCTTCTGCCTCTTGCGGCCAACTCCTCCGGTTTCGGCGGCCATCGCTGCGCGATGCTGGGTCGCCGATTGTTTCGTTAATCGCTTGGCTTTCCCACTCGCTGGTCGCCTTCTCCGTTCCCATGCCCGTCTGCAATCAAAACGTAAAGAAACGCAAAGCCCGCCGGATTAAGAACGATCGTTTGCAGGCGGCAAAGAATGCCGCGAAGGCAAAGGTCTAGTCGGTTCGGCAAGAGACAGTCGTCAGGGCACCACAAGTTAAGACTCGTGGGAGGATTATTCTGAGGTGAGTTTCCGGGTGTCGATCACCAACCAGCGGTCGAGGTGTCCGGTCTCCCTGCTGAACTCGCGGCCCGCCGGCGAGCGGCGGTCCTGGACCGACCGAGACAACGCTGGCTCGACGCGGGACGGACGGTGGTGAAGATCCGAAAGCATGAACTACGTTCGCTTCGGTTCGACGGGGTTGAAGGTGTCGCGGCTGTGTCTGGGCTGCATGACTTACGGCGAACCGGGGCGCGGCAAGCATTCGTGGACCTTGCCCGAGGACGTCAGCCGGCCCTTTCTCAAGCAGGCCATCGAGCTGGGCATTAATTTTTTCGATACGTCGAACAGCTACTCGGACGGCTCGAGCGAGGAAATCGTCGGGCGGGCGTTGCGGGACTTTGCGCGGCGCGACGAAGTCGTGATCGCCACGAAGGTGTTTTATCCGTGGGGCCGGGACGTCCCGAACCTGAAGGGTCTCTCGCGCAAGGCGATCATGACGGCGATTGACGCGAGCCTGACCCGGCTCGGCACCGACTACGTCGACTTGTACCAGATCCACCGCTGGGACTATGAGACGCCCATCGAGGAGACGCTCGAGGCGCTGCACGATGTCGTGAAAGCCGGCAAGGCGCGGTACATCGGCGCGTCGTCGATGCACGCGTGGCAGTTCTGTACCGCGCTAAATGTTTCCCGTCAGCGGGGGTGGACGCGTTTTGTCTCAATGCAGGACTACTACAACCTGCTCTACCGGGAAGAAGAGCGTGAGATGCACAAGCTGTGCGCGGCCGAGGGCATCGCAGTCATTCCGTGGAGCCCGCTCGCCCGCGGTCGCCTCGCCCGCCCGTGGACAAACGAGGCTGCGACCGATCGCGATCACACGGACGAGGTGAGCAAGATGCTCTTCAACCGCACCCGCGACGCGGACCGTCGCGTCGTTGACCGTGTCAACGAACTCGCCGCCAAACGCGGCGTGCCGCCGGCGCGAATTGCGCTCGCTTGGGTCCTGCACCAGCCGGTCATCACCGCGCCGATCATCGGGGCGTCGAAACCGGGTCACCTTGAGGAGGCCGTCGCGGCGCTCGATTTCAAATTGTCGCCGGAGGAACGTACGTTCCTCGATGAAGCCTACGTGCCGCACGCGGTCGTCGGCCACATCTGAGCGGACCCGGGCCGGAGTTGGCCGAAAAAGGCATAGCACGGCGGAGCCGCAGCCAAAGGTGACCAAGCCGGATTAAACAGGAAGGCCGGGAAGATCGGGGAGAGGTCCGTTCCGCCCACTTCCCGAACGCCCCGATCTTCCTGTTCAAAATCCTCCTGGAAATGGGCAATTCGAGGGTACAGCAGCACAAAAAGTGCAAAAACCAATCCACGAAACGGGCGTGGACGCGCGGAACTCCTCTGCGCGACTCCAATCCTTCGGCCCGTCAACTGCTCGAGCCGTCGGAGAACCGGTAGGGGTTCAGGGAGACGCGGGGCCGCAGTCCGAGCGGGGCAACCCGGCGCGAACGAGGTCTGCGTGGTCCCAAGAATGAGACGGGCGCACACGAGGGGCGCCCCTACGATGACGTTTATTGAAGTAGACCTCGTGCGCGACTGCCTTGGGATTGGTGGATTGGTTTTTGCGCCTTTTGTGCGTTTTTGCGGCCAACCCCGGCTCGATCTTTGCGATCAGTACACCGGCGTGAACGGCGTGAACGACTCCTGCTTTTCGATCGGTTCGCCTTCGCGGTGGTGGCTGAAAATGAAGGCGACGATTTGCTTGATCACGGTCGGGTCGAGCGCCGGACCCCAGGTCGGCATGCCTCTGGAGGGAACGCCGCGGACGATCGTCTGAAACACCTCACTCGGCGTCCCGCCGTGCAACCAGCGTTGGTCGACCAGATTCGGCGCGGCGCCGCCCGTGAGGGTCGGGCCGTGACAGGTCCGGCATGAAGAAAGCGTGAAGGCCTTCTGGCCCGCGCTCACGGCTTCAGAGTCGCGGCTCAGTTGCCAGAGCTCGGCGTTCGAAGGCGGCTCGATCGGCAGGGCGGACCTGGAAATTGCACCCGCCACGACCGGCATCGTGGGGACCGCTGGCGCGGGCGCGGACACAGCGAGCTCGACCTTTCGATCCGAAAACGAAGAGCAGCCCGCGGCGAGCAACACGCCCGCCGCGAAGCACGGCCACCCCGCCCGGCTCATCACTTCGTGGCGCGCCCGAGCGGAAACTGGCTTCCGACGGCCACAACTTTCTTTCCGCGCAGGTGAATCTCGAAGTACTTCGAACTCGCGAGCGGCTTGCCCGTTTCGTCGCGCAGGATCGCGACAACCTGTTTCGTCTTCGGGTCGATCACTTCCTCGGTGTGGGTCCAGGCGTATTTGCCATCCATGCTGAACAAGATCCAGCCATGTCCGTCGCGGATGAGTTTGATTTCCTGCTTCTTCACCGGCGGGCTCACCTTGTTGTCGTACACGATGAGGCGCTTGCCGGCCTGGTCGCTGATCCAGAGTTCCGTCTCGTCAGGCGTGAGCGCCGCGCCATGCGTCCGACGCGGAATCGGGGGTAAGCCGTCCTGCACGGTGACGACTTTTTCGCCGAGCTTCAGATCGACGATTTCGAAACCGACATGCTTCGTGCGGCTGAGATAGGCCCGCTTCATCTGACTATCGACGGTGAACGGAAACATGCCGCCATCGCCGACATCGCTCAGGAACATAATCTTTTCGTCATCCGAGGTGCGGAACATCGCGATCCACTCGATGCCTGAGATGAGCACGTGGGAGCCGTCGAGCGTGACGAAGCTGTTGTGCGCGCCGGGTCCAATCGAGACGCGCTTCAGGATTTTGCCGTTGGAGGCGTCGACGATGAACATCCCACCGCCCTGCCCGCGATCCCACCAGCCGGTCGGCACGTAGAGCTTCTTGCCGTCGAGCGTGATGTCCGCGCGGTCGGCGCCCTCGGGGAGGTTCACTTCCCACAACACCTTCTCGGTCTCGAGATCGAACGCGCCGAGCAGGCCGTTCTCCGAGGTGTAATACGCGGCATGATTCACAAGGCTGACGCAGAGGCCGCGCAGTCCCATGGGCCGCGCGCTCACGCCCTTCGCGTTGGGCGGGCTGAACTGCGGAATCGGAATGAAGCGGACGAACTTGTGGCCGTCGTCGATATCGTAGACCGCGATGCCGGGCGCATGCGGCGTAATTGCGTCCTGCGCGCCGTCAGGCACGCCGGCATAAAAATAACGCTTCAACGGCTCGGGCTGCGCCGCGTTTGCGGCTGGCGCCGCAAACGCAATTGAGACGAGAGCCGCGAGCAGATGGATCGGGCGGGACGAGTTCAGGAAGGCGAGGAACAGGGGCAGTTTCATGACACTGGGGGTTGCGCGAACCAACCGGCCCGCGTGATCGCGAGGCTGTTCGCGAAGAAGTGTACCGTCAAGGCGGTGGGATTTCGGTTTTGGGATTCCCGATTTTTGATCTCGAATGCGGCCGGTGAACGACGCCGGTGCCTCCGCCCATAAATGCCCCCGGGATTTCGCAAGCGATCCGGCGTGGCCCTGCCCGTGAGGGCAGGGATTTCTCGATCGCTTCGCATCAAGTCGTCCCACTGCTCACGGAGCGGGCGAGAAAACCCAACGGGGAACCTATCGGAGGGCGGTTCAACGCCGCTGATTCCACGCGTGGCGCAAGACTGAGCGATCAACTTTGCCCTGAGCATTGCGCGGCCAATCGGGGACCGCGACGAAGTGCTTCGGTCTCTGATAGCCGGCCAGCGCGGCGGCGGCGCGCGCTGAATCCGGTGCGCGCTGGGTGGCGGGATAAAACGCCACCACCGCCTCGCCCCATTCCGCATCGGGCACGCCGAGTACCGCCACATCCTCAAACTCGCCACTCGCCCGCAACGCCGCCTCGACTTCGAGTGGCTGCACTTTCTTGCCGCCCGTGATAATCACCGCATCGCGGCGCCCGAGCAGATGCAGGTGGCCGTGTTCGTCAAAGCGGCCGAGATCTCCAGTCTCGAACCGCCGCTCTTCGCGCCAATCCGGATAGTAGCCGTGAAACACCGACGCAGCCTCGACGATCACGGCCGCATCCTCCGCCAGGCTGAGGCGGGCATGAGGCAGCGCGGAGCCAACACTGCGTGCGCCACTCAAAAACTCCTCCGGCTTGAGCGCAGCGACCATCGCGGCCGTTTCCGTCATGCCATAGCTCAGCGAAATTCGCAGACCCGCCGCCGCCGCGGCATCGGCGAGGTCCGGCCACACGGGTCCACCGCCGAGAGAGATCACGCGAAAGCGTCGCAACCAGTCCACCGCCGCGGGCGAAGGCAGCAGTCGCTGCAACTGGGTCGGCACAAGTGAAATCACCCAGTCACCGCCGGTGAGCGCCGGTCGCTCGCCGGCCTCAAGGATCTTCCAGTCCCATGGCCGGTGCACGCCGCCGGTCAGCGCGCAACGGAGCCACGCGAGCAGCCCGCTCACATGATAGAGCGGCAGCACGCTGATCGCATTGACGCGCTCGATGCCGAAGTGTCCGCGGAAGCCGCGGACCGCTGCCTCCAGCGTATCCTGACCATGGCGCGCGAAGCGCATCCCGCCGCTCGTCCCGCCCGTCGGAATCATCAGCCAGCCCCGCTCGCCTCCCGGATCGCCGCGGCGCCGGGCCTCCGCCACAAGCGGCTCCCAGCGGGGTCGCTGGTTCTCCGCCCAGCCGGGATCACCGAGGAACACGGGGCCGTTCCCGGCCGCCGCCGCCGCAAACCGCTGCATGAAGCCGGCGCGATCCCGATCGGCGATGAACACGGGGGTGTCGCTCGCGACCACGCTCACATCCGCGCCGAGCAGGCGGGCTAGGTCGCGGCGTTCCACGCAGCCTCCACGTTGATGCGCTCGACGTCCTCGGGCCGCAGATAGGGGATCGCGGTCGGGCCGTTGTAGTCCGCACTTTCAAAGAGTGGCCAAACCCCGAAGCCAATCGCCCGCGGCGGGACGTCAGGTTTCGCTACACCGCGCCAGCCAAACGCCGTGCGGAGCGCCGACTGCGCGCCAATGGCCGTCTCGAGCGCCGATGAGAACACGACCTCTGCGCCGGCCTTTTCCAACTGGGCGAGCGTCGCGGTGAGATTCCCAAGGAGTGACGGTTTTACCACGAAGATTCCCCGCCAGCCCTGCGCCAGCCAGTGGGCCACGTCGCCGTCACCAACGATCGACTCATCGAGTGCAATCGGTGTCGGATAGGCTTCGGCCAGACCGCGCAACAAATCGTCGGCCCGCCGGCGTCCCGTCCCGCCATCGATCGCCTGCGCCAAAACCGGCTGCTCGACGAACTCGACGGGGCGTTCCGCGCAGCGCTCGAGCCAGCGTTCGGCGCGCCGACGGTCCCACGCGCCATTGGCATCGAGCCGGAGCCGCGAACCTTCGGGCAGCACGCCGCACAAGTCGTCGAAGAGCGCGAGTTCCTCGGCCACGTCGCCCACGCCGACCTTCCATTTGAAGGTGCGAAAGCCGATCTCGGCGCGGGCCTCGGCTTCGGCAATGGCACCACGGCCCGCCGGAAGCAGAGCCGCGAGCGTGAGAAGCTTGTGCGCCGGCTTCGGACTCGGCCCGATCGCCGACGCGAACGCGGAGCGCAGGGTGGCCATCGCGGACGGGATGGCCTCGATCGTCGCCGGCGCCACGCGGTCCCCAAACTGGCGGCAGGTTTCCTCCAAATCGTCGACCCGCTCCAGGCCGAAGTCCGGGACAGGAGCCGCCTCGCCGTACACCACGCGCCCGCTCTCGTCGGTAAGTCGGATCCACAGCCCTTCGCGCTCCGTCCACACTCCATGCGCCGTGCGCACGGGCCGCCGGAACGGAATCCGATAGCGGCGGTACTCGAAGACATACGTCACACGGGACTTTCAACACAGTCGCCACCGGTCCGCAAAGGGCAAAGCGGTGGCTTCGTCGCCCGCTCCGTGAGCGGCGGGACGACTTTAGGCGCAGCGATGGAGAAGCCCCTGTCCTCACGGAAAGGGTCACGCCGAGCCATCGCGCCACAAGATTTGGTGAAAGCGGAAGGAGAGCGGCCCATTCCCTCGCTCCACTCTTCCGTCATCTGCAAATTTCCCATTGCCCTAACTCCGGCAACGCTTACTCCGTTCACGGCAACTCATGACCAAGGTTGCCACGACTCACAGCAGCGCCGGAGCGAAGTCAGAGGCCGAGGCCCTCGCCCGCGCGGACAGCGAATTCTATCTCCCGGCGGAGGCGTTTTTCCGCGCGAATCTGCCCACGGCCCTGACGTTCGACGACGTCTCCCTCGCCACGCTCTACTCGGAGATCCTCCCGCGCGACGCCGACACGTCGACCGAGCTCACCGAGGGCCTCCGGCTCCAGATCCCGGTCATCTCGTCCGACATGGACACCGTGACCGAATCGCGAATGGCCATTGCCATGGCGCTCAACGGCGGCCTCGGGCTGATTCATTACAACATGGCGGCGAAGGATCAGGTGAAGGAAGTCGCGCGTGTGAAGCGGCACATCCACGGCCTCATCCAGGATCCGATCACGATCGGACCCGACCAGCTCATCGGCGATCTGCTCGCCTTGATTGAGTCGCGGCGATTCGCGTTCTCCACGTTTCCGGTCGTCGATGGCTCCGGGAAGCTCGCCGGACTGCTCTCGGGCAACGTCGTGAAGGATCGCTACAAGACCAAGAAGGTCTCCGAGGTCATGACGCCCCGCGCCCAACTCATCACCGAGACGAAGCGCGCCACAGCCAAGGATCCGATCAAGGCGGCCGATGCGTTCTTCACCCGCAATGTCGGCATCAACAAGATGCTCGTGGTCGACGACGGCGACCACCTGCACGGGCTCATCACGGCGTCCGATGTCGAGCGCATCACCGCGGAGCGCAAGTCGAGCCGGAAGCCGGCCCGCGATGCCGAGTTCCGCCTCGTCGTCGGTGCCGCCCTCTCGCCGATCCGCAAGCCCGACGGTTCACTTGATCGGGACAAGGTGCTCGAGCAGGTCGCGAACCTGGTGGCGGAGCATGTGGACTGCATCGCCGTCTCAACCGCGCATGGTCACACGGCGGGCGTGGGCGATGTAGTCCGACTCGTCCGCGGCGAATTCAAACATCTCCCCATCATTGCGGGCAACGTCACCAGCGCCTCGGGCGTGAACTTCCTCGCCGAGTGCGGAGCGAACGCGATCAAGATTGGGCAGGGACCCGGGTCGATTTGTACGACCCGGATGGTCGCCGGCGTCGGCATTCCCCAGCTCACCGCGCTGCATGTCTCCGGCACCGCGGCCAAGAAGGCCGGGGTGAAGCTCATCGCCGACGGCGGCATCACGAAGAGCGGCGACATCGTGAAGGCACTGACGCTTTCGGACGCGGTGATTCTCGGCGGCCTGCTTGCCGGCTGCCGCGAGGCACCGGGCGAGATCATGGAAATCAGCGGCAAGGTCTATAAACAGTACCGCGGCATGGGCTCGCTGTCCGCGATGAAGGCCGGCAGCGCGGCGCGTTACGGCCACGACAAGCAGGACAGCACCCGCAAGGTCGCGGCCGAGGGCATCGAGGCGTTGAAGGAAGTCTCGGGCTCCGTCGACGACGTGCTTGGCAATCTCATCGGCGGCGTACAGAGCGGCATGGGTTATCTCGGGGCCGCAACCCTGCATGAATTGCGCGCGAAAGCCCGCTACATTCGGGTCAGCCCGGCCGGACAAAAAGAGGCCGCGCCGCACGACGTGATTGAAGTGTCGACGCGGACGTCGAGCGCGTGACGGAATTTTGGATTCTAGATTTTCGATTCGGACAGGCTGATCCCTCCAATCACCAGGAGTCTCCTATCGTGGAGCGCCGGTGCCCCCACCGGCCGCCCAGTCTGGGTGGACGCCCTTGATGGGTGGCCCGTCTGCCCAGGCCCCGACGCGATTTCGTTTTCGATTCTGACGACGATCGGGCGGCCGAGCCGCGACGCGATAAGTTGGATCCAAGTCCGATCCGACAATCGAGAATCGAGAATCAGAGCGGTGCGCGACCAGCGAACAGCTCTTGCACGCGTTTTGCGCGGTAATCGAAGATGGTCGCGAGCTGGCGGCGGATCCACAGCGCGTGCATCAGCTCACCGAGGGGGCCCCAGCCGACCTCGTAGCTGACCGCATCGGTCATTGTCACACTGCGGCCGTCAGCCGAGGGCGTGAAGCGGTGCTCGTGATGCCAGAGGCGGTAGGGCCCAATCCGCTGCTCATCGACGAAATATTCGAAGTCCCGGACGTGGGTGATTTCGGTCAACCAGCGCATTCGCACCCCGGGCAGCACGCCGATGCGGTATTCGATCAACTGTCCCGCATACATCCGCGACGGAATCTCGCCGATGATCTGAAAAGACACATCGGGCGGCGTGAGCGCATCGAGATTGCGGGGCGTCGCGAAGAATTCCCACAGCTCCGCCGCAGGACGGGGAATGATCTGTTCGCGAAGGAGGCGGTGCACCATGCCCGCACAAGGTCCGGTCTGGCTGAAAGCGCAAGCGTGCGCGCGGATCAGGGGGCGGCGCGCGCCGCGAGCATCGGCCGATAGCAGGCGCGGTAAGCAAGCAGGAGGTACAACTCGAGGCCGACAAAGACGCCGGTGACAATCCGCCCGCCGGGTTCGAGAAAGAGATGGAAAGCCAGCGCGTTCACGAGAAACGGCGCAAGCAGCACGAGCGCGAGCGGCACGAACCGGTTGGTCAGCAGCATCAGCCCGGGAATCAACTGTGTGATCCCGATGAGCGGCATCATGTAGCCGCTGTTCAGCAGGGCCATCGAGAAGGCGACAGCGCCCTAGGGCAGCGGTGTCTCGGGTTGCGGGATGAAGTTGAGAAACGAGTTGAGGCCAAAAATTGCGAATGGAAGGCCGAGGAGGATTCGGACGACCGCCGGCGCCCGGCGCGTTCGCAGGGCGGGCGAAGTCGGTTGAACGGCAGGGATGGTGGCGGGGTTATTCATGAGGAGGGGAAAAGGTGATTGAGGCAGCGGTCGGCGAGACGTTCGAGGCTCTCGTTCCAGACCTGATAGAAGCCCATCCGAACGTGGCGGACGGCGTTGGCGTGGGTCCAATGCCGCGCGCACAGCATGCAGTCGGTGCCACCGTGCCCATCATCGCCGAACGTTGCGACGGCGACGAGAAAAGCCTCGGAGCCGGGAGCCCAGCCCTCGTCGAAGGCATCCGTGAAGACGAGCCGCCGGGCTGGTGCGACCTCGAGCACAACGCCCCGGGTGCAATATTCCATCCCGTCCGGTGCGCGCATCCGCGTGCGAAACGTTCCTCCGGGCCGAAGGTCCAGCTGCCACTCCGGCGTGCACATGCCATGCGGTCCCCACCACGCCGGGAGGTCCGTGGTCCATACGCGGAAAACGACCTCGGGGGGTGCGGCGATGCGACGGTGAACGACCAGATCGCGCGCCTCGCTGGACAAAAATGCATCGGGAACCCGGCCACCGGCGGCTGACGCTTCGGGAAAGTCGGGGAGCGAGTCGAGTTCGCGGATCTCCGAGGCGACAGCAGCGACACGATCCGCGGTGTCGCGGCGGCCCTCGTACTCGAGCTTCACGGCCAGTTCGCGCAGTTCGCGTTGGAGCCAGTCACAGCGGTCCAGCCCGGGCGCCCGCGATTCGGTGGGGCCATCGCGCTCGCCGTCTTCGTGGACGGCCACACGGGAAAAATTGGTGAGTGAATTCATCGAAGCGGTGGCGGCAGGCATCGACCACGGGATGCCGCCATCATTCCCTACGACGAACCATCCGGGCGGCAGCGGACACGGATCGAAAAAGGGTGGCGGGGCTGATGCATTTTCCTGCAAAGAGGCCGCGATTCCTGTCCGGCCAGGGTTTGGTCCTTCGTCGTACCTTGAAGAAACCCACTCAGCCCACATCGTACCGCGCTCATGTCGACCTCCACCCCACCCCCTGCCTCGTACATGCTGTTGTTTCGTAACACCGGTCCGGAAAATCACCGGCACCTGTCGCCCGAGGAACGTCAGCAGCTCATCGTTCGTTGGAATGCGTGGTTCGAAGGACTCGTCGATCAAGGCAAGGCGACCGAAGGCCAGCCGCTCGAGATTCAGACCCGGATTGTTTCCGGCACCGGCGGCACGCGCATCGTTGACGGTCCGTTTCCGGAAGCGAAGGAAGCCATTGGCGGCTACGTCAAACTGCTGGTGAACGATCTCGAGGAGGCCACGGCGATCGCGCAGCGACATCCGGGACTGGCATACGGGTTGGTCATCGAGGTGCGCGAGTTGACGCCGGACTGCAATCTCGGTGTCACGACCCGCGCGGCTCCGCGCGCCGTTGCGCACTGATGTCCGCCGCCGGCACAGACTCGGGACCGCACCGCGAACAGGCCACGGGGCTGGTGGAGAATTTCTTTCGCCACGAAACCGGCCGGCTGCACGGTGCGCTCGTGCGACTGGTCGGCGTGCCCAATCTCACGCTCGCCGAGGACGTCGCGCAGGAGGCGATGCTGCGGGCGCTGCGCGCCTGGTCGATGGGTGGCATTCCGGCGAATCCGTCCGCGTGGATTACGCAGGTCGCGATGAACCTCGCCCGCGATGCACTGCGGCATCAACGCATGTCGGCCGCGAAGCAGCCCGCGATCTCGACGCACGTGGAGCAGACGCTGGCAACCCCGGCCGTGGCGTGGGAAGGGACGCAGGAAATCCGCGACGACGCGTTGCGGCTGATGTTCGTGTGCTGCCATCCCGAGATTGCCGCCGACGCGCAGGTGATCCTCGCGCTCAAGGTGCTCTGCGGTTTCAGCACCAGGGAAATCGCGCGAGCCTACCTGAGCAGCGAAGCCGCGATCGAGAAGCAGCTCACACGTACGAAGCAGCGGATTCAGCAATCCGGGATCGCCTTTGAACTGCCCGAGGGCGAAGACCTCACGCCCCGGCTCAATGGCGTGCTTACCGCGCTCTACCTGCTCTTCAACGAAGGTCACAAGGCGTCGTCAGGTGACGCGTTGCTCCGGGAGGATTTGTGCCGGGAGGCGATTCGACTCAACACGCTCCTGCTCTCGCATCCGGTGGGCCGGACACCGCGGAGTCAGGCGTTGCTGGCCCTCATGCTCCTGACCGCGGCGCGCTTTCCCTCCCGGCTCGCGGCCAACGGCGATCTCCTGCGGTTGAATGAGCAGGATCGCACGCAATGGAATCACAGCCTGATCGCGCAGGGCCTGCAGAACCTCGCAGCGTCTGCGCAGGGCGACGACCTGAGCGAGTTCCACCTCCAGGCGGGAATTGCCGCGTGTCACTGCACGGCGGACGACTTTGAGTCGACGGATTGGCCGCGAATCTTGCGGCACTACGACGTGCTCTATCGGCTCAAGCCCTCCCCGATCGTCGCGCTCAACCGAGCCGTCGCCCTGGCGCAGGTTGAGGGACCGCGGGCTGGGTTGAAGGCGGTGGCTGAGATTCCGCAGCGGGACCGGATCGAGTCGAATTACCTCCTGCACGCGGTGACGGGAGAGCTGCACTGGCGGCTCGAAGATCACGCCGCCGCGGCTCAGTCGTTCCGACAGGCTCTGGCTCTCGCCCACGTTGGTCCGGAGCAAACTCATCTGGCGCGGATGCTGGAGCGGACGGAGAATTTGCCGGCGGCCCAGGGGACGCGTTCGAACGGCTGCGCAGGCTGAGCCGGCAAGGCCGCAGATTCAGACTGGACAACCGACTCATCGTCGGACTCCTTCTGACCCTCCTCATGGCCTTCAACGGTACAACGACCTCCCGCTCTTCCGCCGGCATTTCTGCCGTCGTCGTGGCTGTCGTCGCCGTCGTCGTCTCCGCAGTTACCTGCGCGCCGCGAGGAGCTTAATCGTTCAAAACGACTTTCGCCCCTCCGGTGCCAAACCGGAGGGGCTTTTTATTGTCCCCCGGCACGGCGCAGGAAGGGTGCTTCAAAACACACCCACCATGCAGCACATCGATCAACTCACCGGCCGCCTCGGCGCCCGGACCACGCAACGCCCGAGCCCACGGCCGGACAAAATGGCGACAACTCCGGCACCCGCGACCGCCCATTGGGCGACGGCGCCGCAGCCGACCCGGCCGGACGATCTCACTAACGACTTTCTCCTGCTCAGCGCCCTGCCGGCCCTGTGGAACACACAGGCCTGATAGGGCCCAGTTGTCCGCGCGGATCGGCCGCGTCCCCACGACGGTTTTTGCATGGCGTACGCGATCAACGACAACGGATTCGCTCGTCCGCAAAAACTGCGACCACAACCGCAATTTCTGCGAAGCAGAACGCCGGGCCGTGTGATACTGTGTCTCATCGGAAACACCATGAGCATGAATTCTATTCCCCATTCCTGCCTCGCCGCCTGTCTCCTTGCCTCGGCTCTCCTGCTCGCGCCGGCCGCCGCCCGCGCTGAGTCCCCTTCCCTCGCCGCCGACAAAGCTCCGCCGACCGACATCTCGCTTTATCAGATCAATCCCGATGCGGGTAAGCCCGCCGACGTCATAGCCGCCCTCGCCTCTGCGGATCGTGAAATCGATCGCTTGGAGCGCGTGAACAACGCCCGCCGCGGCCCGCCCGGCGACGAGGGCAAGGAACGGATCGCGGAACTGCGCAAGCTCCGCGCCGTCGTCGGCGGCAAATTTTCGAAGGACGGTTGGAACTCGCTCGTTCGGGCCATCTTCCTCGCGATGGAAACAGATCGGGTGGCCGCGACCAAGTTCGACGACGCCAGCCTGTGGAATCTCAGTCGCAACCCGGCCTTCCTCGAGTCCGGCCAGGCCACCGTCACCAATCTCTGTGCGCCGTGCCACCTTCCCACCTTGCAAGGGCACGGTGCCGGCACCGACGCGTTCGGTCCGGATCTCACGGATACAAAGTGGATCCACGGCGGCAAGCCCACCGAGATCTACGACTTCATCACCCACGGCGCCTTTACCAAGGGCATGCCGCCCTGGGGCTCCATCATCGGGGCCAAGAAGGTCGCGGAAGTAGCCGCGGTGGTTCTGAGCAAGCACAAGGAAGGTGAGCAGATCGAGCAGACGAGCGATCCGCGTCCGGGTTCAGCGCAGTAATCCGCCTCCTCTTTTGCTCTCCCGTGAGCCGTCCGCAGAACGCCGGACGGCTTTTTTGTGTCCGGCGGCGCGCATCCCGGCACGGGAGAAGGCGACATTCGGGTTGATCTTGCGCGGGAATCGGCACCGTTTGCGTGCTCGCGCATGCCGAAAAAGCCCCAGCCGAACCGGTCCGCCCCGGCCCCTGTTCCGTCCCGGCAGGGATTGGTGACGACGCTGCGGCGCAGTCAGATTTTTCGCGATTATGAACAGGCCTTCCGCCGCACCACTGGCCTGCCGCTCGTCCTGCGATCCGCCGATGCCCTCGCCCCGGAGATCATCTCGGGACGCCGCGTGAATCCCGTGTGCGCGGTCATGGCGGAGTCGCGCCAGACGTGCGCCACGTGCCTCAAGCTCCAGAAGCGACTCAAGCACGAAGCCCACCTCCAGCCCAAGACCCTGCACTGTTTTGGCGGCCTGTGCAGTTCGGCCGTGCCCGTCCGCGTCGGCGAGGACCTGATCGCATTTCTGCAGACCGGACAGGTTTTGCTCCACGCGCCGACCCGGGCTCGTTTCGAGCGGGCCACCCGGGAACTCCTGCGTTGGGGCGCCGGGGTGGATTTGAAGCGACTCGAGGACGCCTACTTCCAGTCGCGCGTCACGAACCCCAGGCAGTACGACTCCGTCCTGCGGCTGCTCGCAATTTTTGCGCAGCATCTTGGCGCGCTGAGCAACCAGCTCATCTTGCAGGAGAAATGCCCCGAGGCCCCCGCCATCGCGAAGGCGCGGACTTTCATCGTCGAGCATCACGCGAATGAAATCTCGCTCGGCGAAGTGGCGCGCGCGGTGAACCTGAGCGCGTTCTATTTCTGCAAGACCTTCAAGCAGGCGACCGGCATGAGCTTCACTTCGTATCTCGCCCGCGTCCGGGTCGAGAGAGTGAAGCACCTTCTGCAGAATCGGGCGACGACTGTGACGGAGGCCGCCTACGCGGCGGGTTTCCAGTCATTATCCCAGTTCTACCGTGTGTTCGGCCGAATCGTGGGCGAGCCACCGCTGCGTTTTCGCGAGCGATTGCACGGATCCGGCGGGAAGTCCGCCACCCGGCGGCGGAAGCCTCCCGTCACCGCCGCCGGCCGTTAGAGCGGATCAGGCCACACCGAATCGCACCCGGGCGTGGCAGAGCCATCTCCCAGACTCATTTCGTCGGGGCGCGGCCACCCGTCGTGTCGCGTCCACTCCAAGCTATCCGACGCGGTCAAACCTCAGGCCTTCAAACCCGCGCAGAACTTCGTGAGGCGCGTGACACCCTTCTGGATGATCTCGTCGCTCGTCGCGTAGCTAAGCCGGAGGTAACCCTCGGCGCCGAAAGCGCTGCCGGGCACGGCCGCGACCTTCTCCTGATCGAGGAGGCGGTTGCAGAAATCGAGATCCTTGAGGCCGAAGCTCGCGATGTTCGGGAAGAGGTAAAACGCGCCACCGGCGAGCAGGCAGTTGATCCCCGGGATGCGATTCAGTTCCGCGTGGAGTAATTTCCGGCGGCGATCGAATGCGACCAGCATTTTCTGCAACGCGGCCGCGGTCTTTTCCTTTTCCGTCAACGCGGCGAGCGCGCCGTATTGGGCAAAGGTCGTGACGTTCGAGGACATCTGGCTCTGGAGTTCGGAGATCGCCTTCGCGATCGGCAGCGGCGCGACCGTGGTGCCAATGCGCCAGCCGGTCATCGCGTAGGTCTTCGAGAAACCCGCCACCGTGATGGTGCGCGCCTCGGCCTCCTTGCTTAGCGTCGCGATGCACGTCGGCTTCGCGCCGTCGTACACCAGGTGCTCGTACATCTCGTCGGAGAGGATGTAGAGATTGTGCTTCACCGCGATCGCGACCAGCGCCTCGAGTTCGGCGCGCGTGTAGACGGCACCCGTCGGATTCGACGGCGAATTAATAATCAGGAGTTTCGACTTCGGTGTAATCGCCGACTCGAGCTGCGCCGGCGTGAGCTTGAAACCGGTCCGGTCATCCGCGAGCACGAGCTTCGGCACCGCGCCGGCCAGCTTCACCATCTCGGGATAGCTCACCCAGAATGGTGCCGGGATGATGACCTCGTCACCAGGCGAACAGGTCGCCAGCACGCCGAGGTAGCAGTTGAACTTGCCGCCAGGGGAAACGATCACCTGGGCGGGCGTTGCCGCGAGACCATACTCGGCCGCGTAGCGATCGACGATCGCCTTGCGCAACGGCTCGATGCCGGGAGTCGGAGCATACTTCGTCTTTCCGCCCTTCAGCGCGACGATGCACGCTTCCTTGATGTGCTCCGGGGTGTCAAAATCAGGCTCGCCCGCGGCGAAACTGCAGACGTCCTCACCGGCGGCTTGCAGCGCTTTGGCCCGCGCATCGACGGCGAGCGTCGGCGATGGCGAAACATTACGGGCCCAGGTCGAGAGTGGCGCAGGAGGATTGCTCATGGACAAAGGCGCTGACCAAAAGGTCGGTGTCCCGGAAATGCAAGCCCGCGGACAGCCGGCAGCCACGGGCGCCGACCTGAACCGATTTCCCAACCAATGCGACGAAGCGTCAGCGCTTCTTCTTGGTCGAGCTCGACGGAAGATATTCCAGAGCCAGCCGGAGCAGTTCGCCAATGCTGGCGTCCTTCTGGCGGGCGAAACGCTTCAACATCGCGCGCTGATCGGGCGTGATGCGAACGGAAATCTGGCGGTGCGGATCGCGCGACGGCTGACACGCCTCGAAATCATAACCGGCGATCGCAGTGCGGACGACTTCGCTGGCCGTCCTGAAACCGTGTCCGCGACGACAGGTCTCAATCCGGGAGATCAACGATTCAGGCAAATCAAACGTGAGCGGGGCGGACGGCTTGCGAGATTTTTTGGCCATACAACTTGCGGGCTGCAGCGGGGTGGGGCTGGGGAGGCGACCAGAAGGCACCGCCGCCCACGTTTCCGCAACGAAAAATTTCCCCGGCGGGCCCGGGGCCGGGGCAGGCCCTTTCGCGCCCAACCCGCGTCGGCTAGCCGACGCAACGCCACGCCAGGTCGAGGGCTTCCCCGGGCGTCTCCACTGTCTGCCACGCCCTCGTCCGAATAGCGGGGCTCACTTCCCTCCCCGACCGGATCAAGATCGTCCGTGCACCGGCCGCCACGCCTCCCAATACGTCGACGTCCGCATCGCCCACGAAGAGCGTCTCCGGCGGCGTTACGCCGAGCTGGCGCATGATGACGTGCAGTCCTTCCGGATCCGGTTTGTGCGTATCCAGATCATCGCCGCAAAGCGTCATGCCGAAGTGTGACGCCAGACGGTGTTTCTCGAGCAGCCAAAGGGTCGATTCACGGTCCCGGCCCGTCCACAGTCCCAGCCGCGCCGCTGCCCCGAGACGCGCGAGCCGCGGTCCCACGTCGAAGACGGGCTCGATCACGTGCGCGTTGTCCCGATGATACGACTCCATCCGCTCCAGCGCGGTGGGCACGTGCGTGGCATCCGTGAGCAGGCGGCCCAGGAAGCGGGCCGGCGGCCCACCCAGGTTCGAGAGAATTTCGTCCGGCGAACGCACACCGAACGGCGCCAGCGCGTGCGCGACCGCCGCGAGCACCAGTGGCATGCTGTCCACGAGCGTGCCATCGAGATCAAACACCACCGCCCGCGGGCGAAATTCCGTCATGGGGCGATTTTCGTGATTCGGTCCGCCGTCGGAGCGACGGCATCCACGCCAAGACGGGCCGGCTCAAAGGTGCCGGGCGCAAACGCAAGATTGAGCGCGATTCCGGTGACTTGAAAGCGCGTCTTGTCGCGCGTGAGTTCATTCCGGAAGTCGACTTCCTTGGGCAGCGTCTGCTTGTCCACGCCGGATGCACTTTTCACTTCGACTGTCTTCAGGCTGACGACCGACAGCGTCTTGAGCCGCTTTCCGGCGCGGTCGAGCAGTTCGCTCTGGAGCGGCTGGTTGAAGACCGTGTCAAAGTACGCGCGCGCCGCGACGATCCCCGCGCTTCCGCTCGAGAACCCCGCAGGGGCTTGAAACAGAAACGCGTAGGCTGGCCGGCCGAGCACGCGATTGGTGCTTTGGAGAGTCGCATCCGGCCAGGCGAGATAGGACCGTTGAAGGTCGAAGGCCGTGACGTCGACGCCCGGAATCACCGGCACGAAAAGTGCCTCCGAACCGAGCTGCACAATCTTATCCGATTCCTGCCGCCAGACCGCGGGCTGCGCCCCGTTCTGCACGAGCAGTCGATGCCTGCGCCCGTCGCCATCCGTCACTTCGATGCGGTTGACCGCGCCGATTGAATTGCGGCTGCCCCACATGCGGCCGTGATAGACCCTGGACTCGCCCCGCCGCGGCAGGGCGTGAAGTTCGAACTCGAGAAAATACTCGCCCAGCACGCCCGACTGACGGAAGCGCTCGAGAATACGGGCGGCTTCGCCCGCATCGGGCCGGTTCAATTGCGAGAGTTCCTCGGGCGGACTTCCGGGAACCGCCGCCGTCAGACCCGTCCAAAGAATCGTGCAGAGACAAAAAGCCCGCCCGATCGAAGCGGGCATGAGCTTGGCCGTCCCTGACATCACGCCTTACTTCGCCGGCGGCGTGGCGGTGGCCGGTGGCGTCACCACCGAAGCCGCCGGAGCCGTCACGGGCGCGGTCGTCGCCGGAGCAGGCGCGGCCACCGGCGCGGCCGGGGCCGTAATCGTCGGCAAGGCGTTGTTGGCCGCAGAGCTGGCGTGCTTGCGTTCGTAGATCCGGCCCAGATAGAGGCTGAAGGCCAGAACGAAGAAGACGACCGCGGCGTAAATCGTGGACTTGCTGAGCACGTTAGTCGTGTCGGCACCGAACGCCGCCTCGGCTGCGCCGCCGCCAAGGGCCGCACCCATCCCGCCGTCCTTCGACTTCTGGGCGAGGACGACCAGAACGATAAACAGGGACACGAAGATCAGTACGACCGTGAGAATTCCAAGTAGGATGCTCATGAAAAGGATCAGAAGTGCAGTTGGCCGGGTGGTTTGTCAACCGCAGGCTTGGCCGCTGCCCAAGCCCATGCGGGGACCGCAAAATCCGGTCAGGAACTCCGGTCAGGCCTCGATGCCGAGTTTCTCCAGCAGCCGCTGCAAGTCCTCGTTGCCGCGGTACTCGATTACAATGCGGCCCTTCTTGGGCGAATGCAGAATGGCGACCCGCGCCCCCAGATGAGAGGTGAGCTTCCGCTCAATTCCCGTCACCGTCGCGGCATCCTTCGACGAGACGCCGGGCTTCGGAGTCCGCCCGCCCGCCGCGGGACGCGCGCTGCGCGCTGTCTCGGTCAACTTCTCGGTCGCACGCACGCTGAGGCCGTCCTCGATTACTCGACGTGCCACCAGCGAGCGCTGCGCAGCGTCGTCAATCCCGAGCAGGACCTTCGCATGGCCGACCGTGAGAAGATTCTTGGCGACGTAACCCTGGAGTTCCGCGTCGAGGGAAAGCAGGCGCAGGGCATTGGCCACCGTGGCGCGCCCCTTCCCCACCCGCTCCGCCGCGTTTTCCTGGGTCAAATCGAAGTCGCGAATCAGGCTCGCATAGCCGTGAGCCTCCTCGATCGCATTGAGACCCTCGCGCTGCAGATTCTCGATCAGGCCAAGTGCCGCCGACGAGGCGTTGCTGGCCTCCACAATGCGGGCCGGGATCGACTTGATCTTGAGCAATTGGAACGCGCGCCAGCGGCGTTCTCCCGCGATGAGTTGAAAGCGATCGCCCGCCTTCCGTACGACGACGGGTTGGAGCAGCCCCTCCGCGCGAATGCTTTCCGCCAGCTCGTGCAACTGTTCCGAGGGAATCTCACGGCGCGCCTGATACGGGCTCGGCTCAATCAAATGCACCGCCACCTCGAGGTAGCCCACCGCGGGCGTCGCCGCAGCGGCGGTTTCGCCAGCCGGCGCAGTGGCGGAGGCGAGGGCTGGCGAAGCGGGAGTGGCCGGCCGGGCGGCGGCGATCAAGCCGCCGAGTCCACGGCCGAGACGGGATTTGGGTGCTGCCGACATGAATTATTTTCCTCCTGGAATGAAGAGCGATTGCCCGACGACAATGCGGGACGGATCCGAGATTTGATTGGCGTTGATGATATCCTGCTGCCTGGCGCCAAGCCGCCGTGCGATCTCCGCGAGCGTGTCGCCTTTCTGTACGGTGTAGCGAATCCCCTCCTTCGGAGTATCATCGGCCGAACCCGCCGGCACGGAAGCAGGGCGCGGCGCGGCGCCCTTGGCCAGGGATTCGAGGGCGGCGTTCGTCTGCCGGGCGAGCTTTTCCATCTGCTCCGCGACGCGCTGCAAGGTTTCCGTCTTCGAAGCCGCCACGGCGGTTCGAATGTTCTGATTCAGGTCCGCGATCGCGGCATTCAGCTGCACGACGGTCGCCAACGACTTGGCCCCGGCACTGTCGCGGGCGCGCAAATCCGCGTTTTCCCGCTCGAGCTGCTCGAGCCGGAGCGTGAGCTCATTCACGCGTTGAACGAGGCCGCGAACGTCCTCGCGAAGATTGGCCACGTCAAAGGATGACGGCCCGTTTTGGCCGAGCGCGGTGCCAGTCAGCACGCAGCCAAGGACCAGACTTTTCCACATGGCGGTGCAGCTTGCGGAGGCCGGCCGCAAAAACAAGCGACATGTAACGCGGCGGTGGCGCGGGCGGAATTGACGCGCCGTTTACGACCAGAATAGTCGCTCGCAGGCCAGTGCCCGCGCCATGTTCGCCCGTCCTATTTTCCTTCTCGTCAGCTTTGGTCTCGCCCTTTCCACCCGGGCCGCGGTGCCCCCGGCCCTCGCCACGGCCCTGGAACATCTTCGGGCGCAAAAAAGTTACTCATGGGAAATGATCAACGGGGATCCCGGCCCCGTGGCGCAGCGCGTTGAGACCCGGCGGGGCAACGTGACGCTGGTGCAGCAGAACATTTCGCCGCACATGGTCGGCAGCATCGATCTCGACGGCAACGTCCTGATCCGCCGCGATTGGACCGACGGGATCGCGCTCGATACGATCATCACTGCCACGGGTGAGTCCGTCACCGGGACGCCCGAAGGCTGGATGACCACTCAGGAGATTCTCTCCGCCCTTGCCGAAGAACGGCTGCAGTCCGGCACCGGGACCCGTCGCCTCACCTGGCTTCGCCGGGCGGACCGACCCGATCTGCGCCGACCCGATCAGGAATTACTGCCGCTGCTGAAGTCGACGCAGGTTTTCGAATCCACCGGCGATTCGTATACCACCTCCGGGCGACTCAGCTCCGGGGGCGGCACCAGCGGCAATCCGGCCGAAGCCCCTCCCCCGATCGACGTCACGGTCACACTCAATCTCCGCAGCGGCGTGATTCGCGACTACGAGGTAAAGATTGACGCCACGCAGTCCGTCTCCCGGTCCCGGGTGCAGATCCCGGTCAGCGAACAGCGGATTGTGATTCTGACCTACTTGCCCGTCGCCCGGATTTCGATTCCCGACGAGGCGCGCGAGAAACTGCGCGGCTTGGGCGCGAAGCTTTGACCGTGGCAGCGACGCTCTAGCGGGTCGTCACCAGCCCTGGCATCGACTGCGACGGCAGCACCGTTCCGACTGGAACGTCGAATCCGCGCAAGAATTCCTCCCCTCCGAGCATCCGGCCGCCGGGCCGTTGCAGGCTCCGCAGCCGGAGCACGCCCGCACCCGTCCCGATCAACAGTCCGTTGTCATCGCAGCCCACGACTTCCCCGGGCCTGGCGGTGACGGCCGTCGACGTGGCCACGTCAGCGAGCCCGAGTTTCACCCGCTGGTCGCGGATCGCCACGCTGCAACCCGGCCAGGGAAAGAGACCGTTAATCCGTGCGGCCAAGATCGGGGCGGGGTGCTGAAAGTCGAGCCCACCATCCTCCTTCTGCAATTTCCGGCAATACGTCGCCGCCGCTTCGTCCTGGGGCGTGAACCGCAGGCTCCCGTCGGCGAGCCGAGGCAGGGCCCGCGCCACAAGCGGCACGCAGGCGGCAGCCAGCTTCGTCTCCACTGTCGCTGCGGTGTCGAGTGACGTGATCGCGACCTTTTCGACATCGGCGACCGGACCGGCGTCCAGTCGTCGCACAATGCGCATCAGGGTCACGCCTGTCTCATGTTCACCGGCGGCGATCGCCGTCTGAATCGGAGAGGCACCGCGGAATCGGGGCAGGAGCGAAGTGTGCAGGTTGAGCGTGCCGAGCCGCGGCGTCGCGATGAAGTCGTCGCGCAGCAAGTGCCCGTAGGCCATCACCAGCGCGAGGTCCGGTGCGAGGGCGGCATACTCCTGCCGAAACTCCTCGGTCAGTTTCTCCGGCTGCCAGACCGGCAATCCCCGCTCCGTGGCCCAGAGCTTGATCGCGTTTGGCGTGATCTTCTGCCCGCGGCCGACCGGACGGTCGGGTTGTGTCACCACTCCGATGAGGCGGACCAGCCCGCCGGCTTCCTCGCCCGCGAGCCAGTGCAGCAGCGGCAACGCGATCCCATCGGAGCCCAAAAAAACGAGCCGCAGTGGTTCGCTCATACGAGAGTGTGGCCTCCGCTCCAACGTGGGCGGCCTGGCTCGGATCGAATCCTGGTTGGCGAGTTCATCTTGGCGAAGACACCGCACCGAAGCGGCGGATGGCGAGCAATCCACGATGCACTGAACACGTCAACCGGTGACCGTGGAGGCAAACGACTCGCCAGACGGCTCCAATTGTGAGTCGCTGCGCGACGGATGTCCGCCCACGCCGCCGACCGCTCGACCCATGACCCATATGCGGCGCTGCGCATTCCGAATTATCGCCAGTATCTTTGGGGCAGCTTCCTGGCGTTGATCGGACGACAGGCCGTGACGGCGGTCGCGATCTGGCAGGTTTACCAATGGACGCACTCGTCCACCGCGCTCGGTCTGGTCGGATTGGTGAATGTGCTCCCGCTCCTCGCGCTGTCGCTCCCTGCCGGCGCCATCGCTGATCGGCATGACCGCCGCCGCCTCATTGCCACGGGCACTGCCGTCATGGCAGTCGTGAACGTCGGGCTCGCTTCGCTCTCGTTCTGGCACCTGGCGATCCCCCATCTCGCCGTCCTCGATGGGGCGAACGAGTTCCTGCGGAAACTCGCGCTGCTCTTCGAGCGCCACGCCGATCCCAACTCGCTGCGCTTCGATCAACCGGCCCTGCCGCTGGTCTATGCCCTCCTCTGCGCCCATGCCTCGGCTCGCATTCTAATCTGGCCCGCGCGTTCCAGCATCACATCGCTGCTCGTGCCCACCGCGAGCCTGAGCAACGCGATCACCTGGAGCGCGAGCACGTTCGAAGTCGCCACCATGGCCGGACCGGCGCTCGGCGGCTTCCTCGTTGCCGTGCTCGACATTCCATCGGTGTACGCCTTCGGCGCCGCGATGGAGCTGATGTTCCTGATTACGCTGGGAAGGATTCGATACTTCCAGCCGCCTCGCGCCTCGGCTTTGCGGCGAAGCTGGAAGGACGTGCTCGCCGGCGCGGAGTTCATCTGGCGGAAAAAAGTGATTCTGGGCGCGAGTTCGCTGGACCTCTTTGCCGTCCTGCTCGGCGGAGCCACCGCGCTCCTGCCCGTCTACGCCGATCAGATCCTCCATGTCGGCCCCATCGGATTCGGCTGGCTGCGGGCCGCGCCGTCAATTGGCGCATTCGCGATGGCCATGTGGCTCGCCCACCGGGAACCGCTCCGGCGGCCGGGGCTGACCTTGCTCTGGGCGGTGGCCGGGTTCGGTGCCGCCATTGTAATCTTTGGCTGGTCGCGAAGCTTCACCCTCTCCCTCGCGGCGCTCTTTTTCACCGGCGCCTTCGACAACATCAGCGTCGTCGTCCGACAGTCGTTGGTCCAGTTGCTGACCCCTGACCAATTGCGCGGCCGGGTCACCGCGGTGAACCAGATCTTCATCGGATCCTCGAACGAGATTGGCGCCCTGCGCGCCGGCCTCATGTCGGCCCTGATCGGACCCGTGGGTGCGGTCGTCTGGGGCGGAATCGGGACAATCGCCGTCAGCCTTGCCGTTGCCCGGGCGGTACCGCCGCTCCGGCGTCTCCCTCCGCTGCACACCTTGCAGCCGGAGGAGTAACCAACGGCAGAACGCGCTTTTTCGTTAGACTTCATCCAACCCCGTCTGCATTTCTCAACCCACGACATGGCCGAGAATTCCCACCGCAAGACGTTCTTCATCCTCGCACTCGCGTTCAGTCTGGCCGTTGCGCTCATCGCGGTGGTGGTGAAAGTCTCGACCGACGACGAACTGCGGGACCGTCTCGGCAATACGTATTACGTCATGACGCTGGCCATCATTGGCTGCGTCCTGCTCGTCCTCGCCGGCTACGTCTGGGACAACACGATGATGCAGCGCCTCAAGACGCTGCGGACTTCCGTCAAGGTGGGTCAGACGGAAGACCCGAGCGAGGAACCCGCGCACGACGAAATCATCGGGCTGGCGCGAAACATCGAGCGCATGGCCCAGGCGCTGCAGAAGACGGAAGCCAGCTACCGCGGCATCGTCGAGGATCAGGTCGACTTGATTTGCCGGTATCGACTGGACGGAAAACTGACGTTCGTGAACAGCGCCTACGCCCAGGCCTACTCGCGCAAGCGGAACGAATTGATTGGGCAGACCTTCGAGCTGTTCACTACAGGTGCGGAAATCGGCGGTGAGCCCTACACCTTTGAGCGCGAAATGGATTTCCAAGACGGCCGCCGCCGGTGGTTCATGTGGACGCAGCGCCCGATCCGGGATGACGCGAACAACACGCTCGAGTATCAGGCCGTGGGCCACGACATCACTCTGCGCAAAGAAGCCGAGGCCGCCCTCCTCCACGCCAAGGAAGCCGCCGAGGCCGCAGATCGGGCGAAGAGTGAATTCCTTGCCATCGTCAGCCACGAAATCCGCACGCCCATCAACGGCGTCATTGGCTTTGCCCAGATTCTCGCGGATTCGCCGCTTTCGCCCGAACAGCGCGAGCAGGTCGCAATCATCAAGTCGAGCGGTCAGGCCCTCGAAAAGCTGATCGCTGACATCCTCGACCTTTCCAAGATCGAGGCCGGAAAGATCGAAATCGAGTCCTCCCCGTTTGGTCTGCACAAGAGCGTCGAGGAAGTCATCGCGTTCTTCCAGCTGCGGGCCCGCGGTGCGGCGCTGACGCTCACCGCCAACATCGATCCCGATGTCCCGGCGATCGTAAACAGCGACGAATCGCGGCTGCGTCAGATCCTCACGAACCTCATCGGCAACGCCCTCAAGTTCACCGAGCACGGCGGGATAACGGTCCACGTCTCGTGCATGCGTGGCGAACCGGTCAGCATGCGCGACAGCCGCCGGGCGCTGCGCCTCTTTTTCGCCGTGACCGACACCGGCATCGGCATTCCGGCCGACAAGATTTCAAAACTTTTCAAGCCTTTCAGCCAGGTCGACACGTCGTCCGAACGGCGTCGAAGTGGGACCGGTCTTGGCCTGATTATTTCGAAGCGGCTCTGTGAACTCATGGGCGGCTCAATTTCGGTCGAGAGCAAACCGGGTGAAGGGACCACATTCCGCTTCTCCCTGCTGACCGACTACGAGAAGGGCGACACGATGCCTCCCTTCGCCATGCGCCCCACCACGAAGAGCGCTTCCTGAGCGACGGCGCCCGGGGCTCAGGTCAGTGCGAGAGACGGGCCCGCAGCGCGGGCGAGGTCAGGACTTCGGGATTCACCACGAAAGCCGGCTTTTTCCCGTTCATCAGGTCGATCAAGGCTTGGGCAGAGACCTCGCTGACGCGTTCACCCGACCCGCGGGAAAAGCCGGCCAGATGGGGTGTCAGCAAGAGATTCGGACACTTCCGAAACGGATGATCCGCGGGCAACGGCTCTGTGACAAAAGTGTCGAGGGCCGCACCGGCAATCACGCCTTCCTGCAGAATCTGCACGAGCGCCGCCTCGTCGATCAGCGGCCCACGGCCCGTGTTGATGAGGTACGCGGTCCGCTTCATCTTCCGCAACTGCGCCGCGCCAATTATGCCGCGCGTCTGGGCCGTGAGCGCCGGATGCAGGGAAAGAAAATCGCATTCCGCGAGCAATTCGTCCAAGGTGACAAACGTGACACCCACCTTGCGCGCTTCGGCACTCGGCGCGGGATCATGCGCAATTACCCGCAGGTTGAAACCGGCCGCCCGCCGCGCCATCGCCTGACCGATCCGCCCGCAGCCGAGCAGGCCGAGCGTCTTGCCGTGGACATCGTGGCCCCACTCCCCTCGCCAGACTCCCTGGCGAAGATTGTCGTACCCGACATGCAACCGGCGCGCCAGGCCCAGCATCAGCGCGAAAGCGAAGTCCGCCACGGCCTCATCGAGCAGGCCCGGGGTGTAGCAAACCACAATGCCCTGGCGGGTCGCCGCCGGGACGTCGATGGAGTCATAGCCCACGCCCCAGCGGGAAATGCACTTCAGATTCGCCGCCGCGGGGGAGGCCAGCACCTCCGCGGTGAACTTGTCCGTCGACGCATAACAGGCGTCATGGCCGTCGAGCATCGCCTCGACCGTCTCCGCCGGATGCGGGCCGGGACGCATGGTCAACTCGCAGCCCGCCGCCCGCAGCGCGGCCACGGCCTCCTGACCGACGGCATCAAGCGTCCGCGCCGTAACCAGTATCTTCCAGGACATGGCCGCTTGGTCTGCCGGCTTAGTAGCGGTAGTGCTCCGGCTTGTACGGTCCCTCGACCGGGACGCCGAGGTAGGCCGCCTGATCAGGCGTGAGCTTGCTCAGCTTCGCGCCGATCTTGTCGAGATGCAGGCGGGCGACCTCCTCATCGAGGTGCTTCGGCAGCCGGTAGACGCCGATGGCGTAGGTTGAACGGTTCTTCCAGAGTTCGAGCTGGGCCAGGGTCTGGTTGGTGAAGCTGGCCGACATCACAAAGGAAGGATGGCCGGTGGCGCAGCCGAGATTGACGAGCCGACCCTCGGCCAGGAGGTAGATGCTCCGGCCATTCGGGAAGGTGTAGAGATCGTACTGGGGCTTCACATTCGTGCGCCGCGCATCGGACGTGTTGAGCCGGTCGACCTGGATCTCGTTGTCGAAGTGGCCGATGTTGCAGACGATCGCCTGATCCTTCATCTGCCGCATGTGCTCGAGGGTGATGATGTCGCGATTGCCGGTCGTCGTGACGTAGATGTCGGCGGTGCCGAGCGTGCTCTCGATCGTGTTGACCTCGAAGCCCTCCATCGCCGCCTGCAGGGCGTTGATCGGATCGATTTCCGTCACGATGACGCGAGCGCCGAAGCCACGAAGAGAGAAAGCCGAGCCCTTGCCCACGTCGCCGTAGCCGCAAACGCAGGCGACCTTGCCGGCGATCATGACATCAGTGGCGCGCTTGAGTCCGTCCGCGAGCGAC
Organism: Opitutia bacterium; assembly: GCA_947472765.1. GTDB lineage: Bacteria > Verrucomicrobiota > Verrucomicrobiia > Opitutales > Opitutaceae > ER46. The sequence goes on along the minus strand of CANJCM010000029.1, from coordinate 16,909 downwards.
TCGCGACAGCCATAGAGATTGTCGAACTTGGACTTCGTGACCGAGTCGTTGACGTTAATCGCGGGGACCCGGAGTTTGCCCTTCTCGAGCATCTGGTAGAGGCGATGGACGCCGGTGGTCGTTTCCTCGGACACGCCGCGCCATTCCTTTGCCATGGTCGACCACTTTAGCGGGTCCTCCTTGTGGACCTTCTTCAGGAGATTCTTGATTACCTGCTCCTCGTGCGAGCCGGAGGCAGTGTTGACCCAGTCGCTGCCTTCCTCGAGTTCACAACCCTTGTGGATGAGCAGAGTGACATCGCCGCCGTCATCAACGACGAGTTGCGGGCCCTTGCCGCCTGGGAACGTGACCGCGCGGAGCGTGAGGTCCCAGTATTCCTCGAGGGTTTCACCCTTCCAGGCAAAGACCGGCGTGCCGGACTTCGCGATCGCCGCGGCGGCGTGGTCCTGGGTCGAAAAGATGTTGCACGACGCCCAGCGAACATCGGCTCCGAGATCCTTCAGCGTTTCGATGAGGACGGCCGTCTGGATCGTCATGTGCAACGAGCCTGTGATCCGAACGCCAGCGAGAGGCTGCTGCGGGCCGAACTTGCGACGCACCGACATCAGGCCGGGCATCTCATGCTCGGCGACGGAGATTTCTTTGCGGCCCCAGTCGGCGAGATTAAGGTCTTTGACGAGAAAGTCGGTGCCTTGGGCAGAGGTCGTGGCGGATGGCATGGTAAAGTGAGTGGTCGGTGATGAGGAGCGGCGGAAATGGCCGCTTTAGGCGAGGGCGGCCTTGAGGGCGGCAACCTTGTTGGTCCGTTCCCACGGCATCCCGGCTTTGCCGAAGTGTCCGTAGTTCGTCGTCTGGCGATAAATCGGCCGAAGCAAATCGAGCTGCGTCACGATGTCCGCCGGCTTGAAGCTGAAAACCTGGTTCACGGCCTCGGTGATCTGCTCATCCGAAATACCCAGCAGCGAAGTTCCAAAGGTCTCCACGCGAACGGAAACGGGCTTCGGGTGACCGATGGCATAGGCGAATTGGATCTCGGCATGTGTCGCGAGACCGGCCGCGACGATGTTCTTCGCGACCCAGCGACCCATATAGGCGGCGGAACGATCCACCTTCGAAGGGTCTTTGCCGGAGAACGCCCCGCCGCCGTGGCGGCCCCAGCCACCGTAGGTATCGACGATAATCTTGCGCCCGGTCAGGCCGGAGTCGCCCTGCGGTCCACCCACGACAAAACGTCCGGTCGGATTGATCAAAAATTCCGTATTCTTGGTGAGCATCTTCGCCGGCAGCACCTTGCGGATGACATTCTCGATCAGTTGCTTTTCGATCGTCGCATGCGCCACGTCCGCGCTGTGCTGGGTGGAAATCACGACGTTCACCACTTCGACCGGCTTGTCGTTTTCGTAGCGAACCGAGACCTGTGACTTCGCGTCGGGACGCAGCCAGGGAAGCTTGCCGGACTTGCGAATCCGGGTGAGTTCGCGGCCGAGGCGATGGGCGAACATGATCGGGGTCGGCATCAATTCCGGCGTCTCGGTGCAGGCATAGCCGAACATAATCCCCTGATCCCCGGCACCCTGCTCCGCGGTCTTCTTGCCCTTCGCCTTGCGGGCATCGACGCCCTGCGCGATATCGGGCGACTGCGTCGTCAGGTAGTTGTTCAGGAAAATGCGATCCGCGTGAAAGACGTCGTCGTCGTTCGTGTAGCCGATATCGCGGATGGCATCCCGGACGATCTGGCCGACATGGATGACGTGATCGATGGGCTTCGTCCCGTGCTTCGGGATGGTGATCTCGCCCGCAAGGATGACCATGTTCGACTTCACCATCGTCTCACAGGCGACGCGGCTGGTGCGATCGACGGCGAGGCAGGCATCGAGGACACTGTCGGAGATCAAATCCGCCACTTTGTCGGGATGCCCCTCGCCCACTGATTCAGAGGAAAAGACGAATGATTTAGCCATGAGAATAGGAGTGAAAGCCAACCAACGACGGCCCCACTCGCAAGTCAAATATCAACATATTCCAATTTAGTGATGCGATGGATTCAGCCCGGTGTGGCGCCGATTTTTCCCGGTAAAGGCATTGCACTGGATCGCATTCGCGGCCAACTCTCCCGGGCCTCGCCATGCCTGATCCCGCTGTCATCGATCCGCAGACCATCGCCAACCTCCGGTCGCTCAATCCCGGCGACGGAGACGAATTTTTCCGGGAAATTGCGGGGATTTTTTGCGAGGACACCCCGCTGCGGCTGGCCGAGCTCGATCAGAGTCTCGCGAGCGGCGACCTCGCCAAATTCACCCGGGCAGCCCACAGCATCAAAGGCAGTTCAGCCAATCTGGGGGCCATGGCCCTGCGCGCGGTGGCCGAAAAGCTCGAACACCAATCGCGCACCTCAGGGCTGGCCGACACAGCTTCACTGGTGGATCAGATCAAAGCTGAATTCAGTCGCGCCCGGGCCGCGCTGAATGACTTGGTCGCAAAATAGCCGGCGCCGGTGGCGTCACCGGTCGAGAAAATATCCGCGCTGCCGCTCGGAGATCGGCAGCTCCGCCTGCGCCATTACCTGCAGCAGATCCTCCCAGATCATCCGCTTCGAACGGTTCGACTGATTCCGCAGGATGTAGCTCGGGTGATAGGTCACCATCAGTGGCCGGCCCTCGAAGTCGCGCCACTTCCCACGGATTTCCCCCAGGGTCTTGAACGCGCCGAATCCGAGCAGCCCCTGCGCCGCCGTGGTCCCGAGTGCCACGAGCAGGGCCGGTTTCACGATTTCGATCTGGGCGCGAAGATACGGCAGGCAATAGCGCATCTCTTCCTCTGTTGGGGGCCGGTTGCCCACCTGTTCACCCGCTCCGGAAACCGGCAGCTGCGGCCGCCAGTTCATGATGTTGCCGATATAAACATCCGCCCGCTGCAGTCCCATCCCTTGGATCATGCGGGTGAGCAGCTGGCCCGCGGGCCCAACGAAAGGTTCTCCCTGGATTTCCTCCTCCGCCCCCGGTGCCTCGCCGACGAACATAATGCGCGCATCAAGCGATCCGACCCCCAGCACGACCTTTTTGCCGCTCCGGACATTGGCGCGGCACGTGGAATCGTTGAACACGAGCGACTGTAGCGCCGCCCAACGCGTCGGCTTGTCTCCCGCCGGCAGCGAGACCACCGGCGCGGGCGGCAAAGTCGCGGCGACGGGCACCGAGATTGCGGTCGTCACCGCCCGGACGGCCGCCAGGCTGGGTGCCCGCGGGGCGGGCGCCAGAGCCGGCTCGGGTGGCACGGCGGCGACACTTGGTTTTGCCAGGCCGGATCCCGCCTCCCTCACCGCCCGTCTCAAAGAAGCCAGCGTCGGCTCGTCGACGGCCACGCGTTTGACACCGCTCGCCTTGAGCCGTCGCAACTCCTCGGTGAGGGCGTGAAGTGCGAGGCGCATGTCAGGAAGTGCGCGTCTGCAGGAGCCGTTCGACGTGCTTGCCGAGCAAATCAAACTCGAGGTTGACCTGATCGCCGGCGCGGCGTCCGCCAAGATTCGTAACGGCGAGCGTGTGCGGAATCAGCCAGACGGCGAAGCGATCGTCGCTCACCTCGGCAATCGTCAGCGAGATTCCGTCGATCGCGATGCTCCCCTTGTGCACGATGTAACGGGTCAGACCGGCCGGCACGCGGACCTCGAGAAACTGGTCTTTGCCCCGGGGCTCGAAGCACTCGATGGTGCCGACGGTATCGATGTGCCCGGTCACGAAGTGTCCGCTCACCTTCCCGGCGAACCGCAGGCTCCGCTCGAGATTGACGGCGGATCCCGCTTGCAGGGCGGGAAAATTCGTCCGGCGCCGGGTTTCCTCCAGAACGTCGAAGCGCATCGAAGTCGCATCGAACTCCGCCACCGTCAGGCAGCAACCGTTCACCGCGATGCTGTCGCCGAGCGAGAGATCCGCGAGCACTGCCTTCGCCGCGATCCGGAGCGACCACGCGCCGGCCTCGGCCGCAAAGGCGGTCACCCTTCCCGTTTCCTCGACGATTCCCGTGAACATGCGTCGCCGAGCAAAGCGTGAAACGGCGTTCCGCCAAGCCGCAAACCTCCTCCGATACCGGCCGCGCAACATTCGCGCCGACGTTTTTGCTCGAAACTCGGGACGACAAGCTGTGTCCCTCGTGCTCGTGGCCGACGTCGCGGAACCTCTCTCGTCCGACTCCGAGCGCGAATTGCTCGACCGCGCCCGGGCTGGGCAGGAGGACGCGTTTGGGCAACTGATGAAGGCCCACTACGAGCCGATCTTTCGCCTCGTGGTCTCGATAGTCCGCGACGAGCACTCGGCCCGAGATGTCTGTCAGGAAGTGTGGCTGACCGCCTGGCGAAGTCTGGCGAAATTCCGGGGCGAGGCAAAATTCAGCACCTGGATTCATTCCATTGCCGTGCGGCGCTCGATCGACGAGCTGCGCCGCCGCAAACGCTGGTTCGGTCGCTTCATTCCGTTCTTGGATTCGGTCGAAGAAGGATCCGAGCACCGAGGGGTACCGGAGCCGGCCGCGGAGGGAAATCCTCGCGACTCGCTCGAGAAGGATGAGCGCAGCGCCCGCTTTGAACGTGCCATCGCCAGCCTCCCCCCCAAGCATCGCGCGGTGCTGGCGCTGCGCGAGATTCAGGGACTTTCCTACGATGAAATTGCCCGGAGCCTCGACTGTCGCCGGGGTACGGTGATGTCGCGTCTGTTTCACGCGCGCCGGCTGCTGGCGCAAAAATTAGGAGATCTGCCATGAAAACCATCCGCCTGTTTTGCACCGCCCTCGCCCTGACCCTGATCGGGCCCCCCGCCGTTTCCGCCGCGGACGCGAATCGTGCCACCATCAACGCCATCCTGGTGATCGCTTCCAACGAGCGGGGCCCGACCGATCAGAAACTGGCTCCCTACGAGGCGAACCTCAAGCGGACCCTCCGCTACGAGAGCTTCCGCTTCGCGGGCGAAGGTTCCGCCTCCGTCTCGGCCGGTGGCACCGCCGTGGTGTCCCTGCCCAACAACAACCGCCTCGAGGTGCAGGCCGAGCGAAGTGACGGTCGGGGCGTCCGGCTGAAAGTTCGATACGGCGGGACCGACGTCATGATTCCGCCGGGAAAGACCGTGATTCTGGCCGGCCGACCCGCGGGAAAATCCGGTGAGATCTCGGCGGTGATTGTCACCGCGGAATGACGGATTCGCGGCGGCGCCACGATTTTTGAATATTCGCGCCGCCGGTCCCGTCTCATGAGCAAATCCAACCAAGGAAATGAGCATGAAAACCACCTCCCTTGCCGTTCTCAGTCTCCTCGCCGGTTTGTTTGCGAGCGGCGCCCGAGCCGAAAGTCGGGTCTACGCGAACATCGATATTCACTCCGGAGCGGGAGCCGTTTCCCCGGTGATACCTTCCCCGTATTATGCACACGGTTACGCGAGGGTGCCCGCGCCACGCTACGACGCCCCGCGCGGATATTGGCGCGAAGTGACGGTGCGCAATTGGGTCCCGGACCGCTGGGTCGTCACACCGACCCGCCGCGGCCGCCCGGTACGAGTCTTTGAACCGGGCCATTACATTTACTCGACCGACCGCGTGTGGGTGGAGAATCGCCGCGGGGAATTTTCCGATCGTCGAATGGATCGCTGGAGTCGCTGAGACGTTGAGGACCCCGACATGAACTGCCGCGACGCCGAACGCCAAATTGCCGCCGAACGGGACGGCGCGCTGGACGAAAACCAGCGTGTCGCCCTCACGCAGCACGTCGCGGAATGCAGTGCGTGTCGCACTCAGCAAGCCAATCTCAGCGCGGCGCTGGACTCGTGGCGGAGTGAAGTTCAGGCGGTGACGGCACCGGACGCCACGCGGGAATGGGAGGAATTGCGCCGCACAATCCGCGGCGGAGCCACCCATTCGCCGAAACGAAGCCGGCCACTGCGTTCCTGGATGGCCCTGCCGCTGGGCGCCGCAGCCGCGGTTGCCCTGGCCCTCTGGATGATTCCCGGCGCGCCATCGCCCACCGTACCGTCGTCACCAATTGCGCGTTCAGGAGAGGCCGTGGAGGTTTCCGCCGCGGACGGCTCGGTCGTTTTCGTCGACGACAAGAGCGGCTGGGTCGTGATTTGGGAAGCTCCGGCACCGGCCCGCCAGATTTGATCCGCCGCGGACGGCGCGGACGCTCGCTACTTCAGTTTGACTCGAAGCACGGCGGTGTCTCCACCACGGCTGACGAGGAGCACCACTTCGGCACGCGCCTCGTCCCGCTCGATCTCTGCGAGCTTGGCCGAGGCCTCGGTGAAGGTGTGGACCTCGACGCCGTCAATCTCGCGAATCCAATCCTCCTGGCGAAGACCGGCGATCGCGATGGGACTGCTCGCCTTGACGAAATGGACGATGACACCGGGTTGCGCCCCGGCCTTGACCCGCCGCTCCACGGCGTCGCCGTAGACGAACTCCCGGGCGGTGAATCCGATCCGATCAAAATACTTCCGATCGGCCTCGCGCATCAGCTTCGGCTCGTCACCCAATTTCACGTTGAGTTCGAGCCGCTCGCTGCCGCGCAGCACGGAGACCGTCAGGGAGTCACCCGGAGCCCGCCGGTCCACTTCGCGCTCGATATAGGTGACGACCACGCGATCGGGTTTCAATTGTGGCAACGGCTTCCCGTCGATCGCGAGAATGATGTCGCGCGCCTTGAGGCCCGCGACCTCGGCGGGACTGCCCTCGAGCACCTCGCTCACGACGGCGCCGGATTGGGAGCTGAGTTTCAAAAACTTCGCCACGTCCCGATCCATGGGCTCGAGTCCATACGCCCCGAGCCACGCGAGCGGGCGCCCGGAGACCTGCTTCGGGATTCGCTGGAGATAAGGAAGAACCTCGTCGGCGAGGATGAAGGCGCTGCTCTCCTCGACGTTGATCAACAATACCGGCGCGCCGCGGTTTCCCGGGGCGAATTGCAGATAACTCTGACCAAAAGAAGACGCGGCCAGGCCGACGAACGCGCCGTCGCGATCGAAGACGGGTAGTCCCGGCGCGGCGACCTCCTGCTGGGAGATACCCGTGCGCTGGGGCAGCGACTGAATGAGCGCGAGGTGGCTCTGCATGATGTACGGTGCGAAATCCTCGTCCTTCGTCCGCAAGCCGATCCCCCAAACGAAGTCCGCCAAAGCGGGCGCCTTTCCTGATCCCGCTGGAGCGAACGCGGTCACCGGCACCAGCCGGGCACGCAGCGACTCATTGACGCGGACGAAATGCCAGCCGGTGTAGGCGTCCTGCCCGAGATAATCGGCCGGGGTGCCGTTGACGTCCCCCGGGGCGTAAACCTTGAAGTCCTTCAACTGCCAGGTGGCGGCGCGCGGGTCGATCGCGTTCGAAGGGAGGATGATGGTTCCGATCGAATCGATCACGGTGCCCATCGTCACCGTCGGGCGACGATCGGCCTCGGTCTCGGTCACGTATTCCACCGCCACGACGGACTTTTGCCGCTCCAACCAGAGTTCCGGCAAAGTCGCAGCCCGGGCAAGAGGCGCCGCCAGGGCAAGAGCGCTCACCAAAAGGCCGAAGCCGGCAAAGTAGAATCGGCGCGAGGCGCCCCAGAGCCGGAACGGCAGGATGAGATCGATCATGGTTTCAGGATATAGAGAGAGACGCGGCGGTTGCGCTGGGCCTCGAGCAAGATGGGGGCGGGAACCGCCAGGTAGGCCGCCTGCGCGTCCTTGAGGACCTCGAGGTTGGTCACGGGTTGCTGATTGATTTTCGTGATGATATCGCTGCGGGACAGCCCGGCCACATCGGCCGGAAACCCCGGTTGCACCCCGATGACGACCACACCGGTCTCGTCGTCGAGTTGATTTTCCCGGGCATAGGCGCGTGAGACTTTGCGCACGCTGACGCCCCATTTCTCCAGGGCCCATTCCTCCCCGACGCGGCTCTCGAGTTTCTCGGTCACCATGGTGTAATCACGAGTCTCGGCCCCGCGCTTGATTTGCAAGGTGACCTTCAAGCCCACCGGCTTGCTGGCGATGAGGTTTTGGATCGGCGGCAATTGCTCCGGGAAGCGGCCATCCACTTTCACCCCGTCAATTGTCAGGACGATGTCTCCGCCCCGCAGTCCCGCCTTCAAGGCGGGCGACCCCGGATCCACGCTGTTGATCAGAAGGCCAGTGTTGAGCGCGAGGGAGTAGAAATTCTCCAGATCCTGAAGCGGGCCGGGAACGATTCCAATGTAGCTGCGCACGATGCGGCCACCGCTCACGAGTTGCTCGAGCACGCGCCGGGCGGTCGCCGCGGGGATCGCGAAGCCGAGATTATTGGCCCCGAGGTAGCCGCGGGACGAAATGCCAATCACCTTGCCGTCGCCGGTCACGAGCGGGCCGCCGGAGTTGCCGGGATTGATGGCGGCGTCGGTTTGCAACCAGGTGTTGAAGGCACCCGTCTCGTACCCGTTCACCGCGCGGGAATCCTCGAAGTAGCGGTTGTTATTGGAAATGATGCCGCGGGTCACAGTGCGGGTGAGTCCGTGCGGGGTCCCCACCGCAAACACTTCCTGACCGGGGTAGAGTTTGTTGCTGTCGCCAAAGGCCGCGTGTTCGAACTTGAGTCCGCGCCGCCGGACTTCGTCGAGGTCGATGCGGAGAACGGCAAGGTCCGTCCAATGGTCCCAGCCAATCAGCCGGGCCCCGACGCGTTCGAGACTGGCGAGGGTCACGTTCACCTCGACCGCGCGCGGGCTGACAACATGGGCGTTCGTCAGGACGATGCCGTCCTCGGACAGGATGACCCCCGAGCCGATACTGGCGGAATAGCGACGGGCACCAGCCTCGAAAGCGACCTCACGGACATCGATCCGGACCACGGACTCGAGCAGTTGGTTGAACTTGCGGGAAGAGGCGCCAAAGGCCGGGGCCACGAGCAGGACCGAAAGGAAAAGTGTCGTCGCAAGAGCCGAGGTTGACCGAGCAGGGAAAGGTTTCACAGTGGCGGGTTTCAAACGATGGCTACGACGTGCACCGACTACAACTTCCGTGAAATCGAGCCATTCTGGCAAACATTCTGGGAGAAAAATCATTCCTTTCGCGCGACCGCCGATCCGGCCAAGCCGAAGTACTACGTGCTGGACATGTTTCCGTACCCATCCGGCGCCGGTCTGCACATCGGACATCCCGAAGGTTACACGGCGACGGACATCCTCGCCCGCTACAAGCGCACGCGTGGCTTCAACGTGCTGCATCCGATCGGTTGGGACGCGTTCGGACTCCCCGCGGAACAGCACGCGGTCAAGACCGGCACGCATCCGGCCGCGAACACGCAAAACAACATCACAAACTTCAAGCGCCAGATTAAGGCGCTGGGGTTTTCCTACGACTGGGACCGCGAAATCGACACGACCGATCCGCGCTACTTCCGCTGGACCCAGTGGATCTTCCTCCAGTTGTTTCGACGCGGGCTGGCGTACGTCGACGAACGGCCCGTGTGGTGGTGCCCGGAACTGCGCACGGTGCTCGCGAACGAAGAAGTCGTCGACGGCCGCAGCGAGGTCGGTGGCTTCCCCGTTGAGCGCCGCAATCTCCGCCAGTGGGTGCTGAGAATCACCGCCTACGCCGAGCGACTGCTCGCCGATCTGGCCGAGGTGGACTGGCCGGAATCGACCAAGCGCATGCAGGAGGCCTGGATCGGGCGCAGCGAAGGCGCGGAGATCCTGTTTGGATTGGAGCACGCCGCCGGTGCGACGCTCAAAATTTTCACCACGCGCCCCGACACGCTTTTCGGCTGCACCTACATGGTGATCGCCCCCGAACACCCGCTCGTGGCAACGCTCACCGTGCCGGAGCAGAAGGCGGAAGTGGACGCCTACCGTCGGAAGGCCGCAGCCAAGAGTGACCTCGAGCGAACCGATCTCGCGAAGGAAAAGTCCGGCGTTTTCACCGGCGCCTACGCAATCAACCCGGTCAACGGGTCACGTGTTCCCATCTGGGTCGCGGACTACGTCGTCATGGGCTACGGCACCGGTGCGATCATGGCGGTCCCGGCCCACGACGGACGCGACCACGAATTCGCGATTCGATTCTCACTCCCAATTGTCCAGGTCATCGACAGCGACGGTGCGCCCCTGCCCTACGTAGGTGACGGCCGACTGATCAATTCCGGAACGTACACCGGGCTTCCGTGGTCGGAGGCCAAGCAAAGAATTACGGCTGATCTCGCTGGCCGCGGCGCAGGTCAGGCGACCGTAAACTACAAGCTGCGCGACTGGCTGTTCTCGCGGCAGCGCTATTGGGGAGAGCCCTTCCCCATCGTCTGGGTTAGCGCAGGCGACTATGCCAGCATCAGCGCCGTCCGGCGCGACAAGCTGCCGGATCAGCCGGTGACGTTTACGCAGGATGGCGCAACCCATTACGCGGTCCCGCTGCCTCCCGAAAGCCTGCCGCTGCAGCTCCCGTCCGTGCAGTCCTATCTGCCCAGCGGAACGGGCGAGAGTCCGCTCGCGAATGAAACGAACTGGCTCGAGCTCTGGTTCAACTTTGAAACCGGAGCGGCCGTCCCGGCCAGCCAACCGAAGCCGGCGGGGGCAGCCTGGGTCCGCGGACGGCGCGAAACCAACACCATGCCGCAATGGGCGGGCTCGTGCTGGTATTACCTGCGCTTCGTCGATCCACGCTGTGAAACTGCGATCGCGTCATCGGAGTCGCTGAAATATTGGGGCACGCCGGACATTTACGTCGGAGGCGCAGAACATGCCGTGCTCCACCTGCTCTACGCGCGTTTCTGGCACAAGGTTCTCTTCGATCTGGGAATTGTGCCCACAGCGGAGCCATTCCGGAAACTCTTCCATCAAGGCATCATCCTCGGCGAGGACGGCGAGAAAATGTCCAAGAGCCGCGGCAACGTCGTCAGTCCCGACACCATCATCGAGTCGCACGGCACCGACACGCTCCGCCTCTACTTGATGTTCCTTGGGCCCCTCGAGGCCATGAAGCCGTGGAACCCGCGCGGCATCGAGGGCGTGCATCGTTTCCTGCAAAAAATTTGGCGGGAATTGATCGCATTGGACGGCAGCGTAAACGCGAAAGTTTCCCGCGCGAATCAGGATTCGGCGGAACTCACCAAGCTGCTCCACGAGTCGATCAAGAAGGTCGGCGAGGACATCGAGAATCTAAGGTTCAATACTGCGATCTCGCAGATGATGATCCTTGTGAACGCGATTCAGAAGGCTCCGACGATCAACATCGAGACCGCGCAGGTGCTGGTGCAATTGCTCGCGCCCTTTGCTCCGCACATCGCCGAAGAGCTCTGGAGCCGACTCGGCGGATCTCAGTCGGTCATGCTGGCCCCCTGGCCGGCCTATCAGGCAGAGAAGATCGCGAGCTCCGAGGTGAAGATCGTCTTCCAGGTTAATGGCAAACACCGGGGCGACCAGCCTGTGCCGGTCGGGACGACCCAGGAAACCGCGCTGGCCTTGGCCAAGGCCAGCGCTCGCGTTGCACCCTATATCGAGGGGAAAGTCATCAAGCGGGTCATATTCGTACCGGGTAAAATTCTAAACATTGTGGTGGAATGAGATAATCGAGAACTCCGCGCTTGCCTCTCCTAGGGGTATTCCCCCATTTTATTGGTCAAACGCGGTCCACACCAATTCGGAACTCCTCCTCCCATGAACTCCCAGGGCCATTGCCGGAATAATCTGTCCTCCACTTTGCGTCTCGTTGCGCTGGTCTGCGGCGGAGCGGTTTTGGCCGCGACCTCTTCTTTCGCCCAGCAGCCCAAAAAGAGAACGAACCCCGCCAGCAAGGTGTATTTCACGGACGTTCAGGGTTTGGCGGAAATCGACACCGGTGACCGCGTTGACGAACTGGCACAGCGGACCGTTTACACCGCGCAAGGCGCCGTGATCGAAACCAAGAAGGCGGAGTCCCCGGAAGATCAGACCCGCTACTCCTCGGCCATGGTCTTTTCGAATGGCACGGGCGCGTTTTTCGACACTGATACCCGCGTTGAAATGAAACGATTTGTGCAGGAACCCTTCGTGCCGAATCGGAATGACATCGATGTGGAACCGTCCATTTCGCAGACACAGGCTTTCCTGTCGCGCGGAGCGGTCGGGCTCTGCACGAGCAAGCTCGTGGCCGGAAGCAACATGACGTACCAGACCCCGCACGGGTCGGTGAATATCCGCGGCAAGCGCGTGGTGATTGAAGCCGCGGCTGACGTGACGAAAATTTCGATGCTCGAAGGCGAAAGCACTGTCCGCGCCGGAGAAACCGACATGGGAGGCCATGCGCTTCGCGCCGGCCAGCAGGCGATCATCCGCGCCGGCCGGGGCGGCCAGCCCTCGGCGATTGAGATTCTCACCATTCCGCCTCCAGAACTGCCCAAATTGGAAGAGCGCTCCACCCTCGCCTGCGCGGCGAAGAAGACCGTTTATTTCGAGGCCCGGGAGCGGCCGAATGATGGACTTCCGGAAGTCGCCGGGGCGGACGCACCGGTGACCGCTTTCAACAGCGATGCCGCCGGCGACGATATCGTGCAGCAGGAGATCGTCCCGGTCACGATTGTGCCAACGACTCTGCCCACGGAATACACTGTCAGCCCCGCCACGTTGGTCGGAACGAACCCGACCCCGTAAGCATACCTTCGCCGCCCTCGCATGAATTTCGCCCGCGCATCCCGAAATGGCCTGATCGGCCTGCTCGCGGCTACGCTGGCCTGCCCGCCTGCGCGCGCGCTCGTGGCGTTAAACGATGGGCGTGATCGAATCTACGTCACGGGCACATTCACGACGACGCTGGACTCCAATGTTTTCGCGAACAGCGACAACAGCGGGGACTTCGTTTATTCCACCGGCTTCGTGGCCGAGTACACGAGGCGGGCCGGCTGGATTGGCGTGAATGGCTCCATCTCCGTCTCCTCTTCAAGCTTCAGCAAGCATCGCGACCAGAACTTCACCAACCCAAACTACTCGCTCGAATTCACCAAGAAGAGCGGACGCACGACAGGCGCACTCTCCCTGAGCGGCGCGCGGGAAAGCCGCGCCGACGCGTCTGTCAACCTGCGCAGCACCTCGTGGAATTATAATGTCGGTCTGAACGTAAAGTACCCGGCCGGCATCAATACCTTCACCGGCCAACTCGGCTACTCGAACCGCACCTACGTCGAGGACACGCTTTTCGCCGACCTCGCGACGTACACGACGGGCATTGACATGATTCACATTTTGGCGGGCGAACGCGAACTCGTCGGGGGATATCGATTCCGCTACAGTGAAACTTCCCGGCTGACCTCCACCTCCGACCATTCCGCCACGGTCGGCATCAACGGACGCCTGATTCGCGGCATCGTCGGCGGCCTCCGTGCCGGCTTGCAGACGCGGTTGCCCCACGGGGCGACACCGATCGGCAAGTTCACGTCCTGGACCATGAGCGGGACCGCCGCGTATGCGTTCAACAAGGACCTCAATGTTGCTTCGCAATTCTCGAAGGATTTTTCGACCACCGCCACGGATGCCTCCGTCGATGTGACGAGCGCCGACGTCTCGGCTGGCTACGCGATGAATTCCAAGGTCTCGTGGTCGCTCTCCGGCGGTTGGGGACTCACGCGCTTCCTGGGCGAGAGCGGCAGGATCCTCTTGGATCCGGGCCCGCCGCCGCTGCTCGGTCCCCAGCGGGTCGACAGCTATGCGACCTGGTCGGCCGGCGTGGCGGTCACCCTGAACAACCACCTGAAATCGGGCCTCAACTACAGTTGGTTCCAAAACTGGTCGAGCAGCTCATACGCAGACTTCATCCGCCGCTCGTGGACCCTCAACCTGTCATCCCGCTGGTAGAAATATCATGAAAGCGAAGTCGTTCTTCTTCGGCCTCTGCGCCCTCCTGCTCGCAACCGCGGCCCTGTTGCCCGGCCTGCAGGCGCAGCCCGCGCCTGCGACCAAGGCGGAGGAGCGGAAGTATCTGCCGTACCGGATCGCGCGGGGCGATTTGCTCAGCGTGTCCGTTTTCGGGGAAGCCGACCTGACCGTCGGCCGCAAAAAGGTCGAGAACGCGGGCGCGATCATTCTCACCCTCGCCGGCGAGGTGCGCGTGGTTGGCCTGACAATTGCCGAAGCGCAGGCGGCGGTGGAAAATGCCTATCGCGATGGTCGCTACTTGAGGAATCCCCAGGTCACGATCACCGTCGACGAATCCGTTCCGCGCACGGTCAGCATCAGCGGCAAGATCAACATCCCCGGCCGTCATGAAATGCCGACCGACACGGTCTGGACCCTCAAGGATCTCATCATCAAGGCCGGCGGACTGCAAGAGACCGCCCGGGGCACCAAGGTTCGAATCACCCGCACGCTCCCGGATGGAACGCTGCGGGTCTTCGAAAAGGACGTCGAAAGCATGTTGCGGGCGAAGAACAATGCCAACGCCGCCGATGCTTCCTTCGTTCTCGAGCCGGATGACATTGTTTACGTCCCTGAAAAGATTATTTAACCGCACCTTCGATGGCCGACGCGCCCACCAAGCCTAACTCTCCCCCTCCGGGACATCGCGACGACGACGTAGTCGAGCGGCGGACGCTGCGCGACTACTACATTATCATCCGGGAACGGTTGTGGATCGCCCTGCCGCTCGCGCTGCTGATCTCGATTGGCTACGGGTATAAGCAGATGCAGGTGACGCCGATCTACTCGTCAACGGCGACGCTGCAGTTCGACAAGCCGGACACGATCGTCACGACCCAGAGCGTCGTCGACACGGCCATCCGCTCCGATCTCGAGCTCAACACCGCGCTCCAGGTGCTCTCGAGCGGCCGCATCCGGTCGAGAGTGCTCGCCTCGTTGACGCCGGAGGAACAACAAATCCTGCGTCGCGCCAGCCTGAAGCGAAATCCCACCGCGCCCGTCTCCGGACCGCCGGACATGGGCAGCATGACGCCCTACTCTTCCGGCAAAAGCTTCCTTATCAGCATTACGGTTACTCACACCGATCCCGAAGCAGCGGCCGTCGTCGCCAACCGATACGTGCAGGTGTTCATGGATTACCTGTTCGAGACCGCTGGCGGCCGCACCGAAAGCGCCATCGGCTATTTGACGGAACAGGCGGAACGCCTGCGTCGCGATTCCGAAACCGCCCAACAGAAGCTGCAGCAGTACATGAAGGAGAAGCAGCTCGTCTCACTGGACAGCTCGCAAAACATCGTTGGCGAGGCCCTGAAGAAATCCGGCGCCTATCGCGATGACGCCGCGCGCAACAAGCGGGAGATCGACTCGAAGGTTCGCCAGATCGAGACGTTCCGCACCGAAGGCCGGAACCTCCTCGAGATCCAGGAAATTTCAGCTCACCCATCGGTGGCCGCCCTCAAGGCCCAGCTGGATCAGTTGCGGTCCCGGCAAAACCTCCTGTCCGAGCGCTACTTTGAGCGACACCCGTCGATGATTGAGAATTCCAATCAAATCGCGGTCGCCCAGGATGAGCTGAGCAAGGCGATCTCGTTCGTGCTCGCCGAGTGGAAGACGCGCCAGACGCAGGCCAACCAGACCGTGACAGCGGCGGAGGAGGAATTCGCCAAGAACGAACGCGCCTATATGCAGCTCGGCGAATTGGGCGTCGAATTCGGCAGCCTCCAGCGCCAGTCCGACGTGGCAAAGGCGAACTACATGAGCATTCTGACGCGGCTCAACGACACGATGACGGTCAAGAACGTGGAAAAAATTCCGCTCCACCCGCTCGACCGCGCCACCCCGAACGGCAACCCGATCGCGCCCAACAAATCCGGGATCACGCGCACTTCGATTATGATTGGCGTGCTGGTCTTTCTCGCCGTCGCCGTCGGGCTCAGCTTCGTCGATGATCGCATCAAGAGCGCCTGGGACGTCGAGTCATTCGTGGGGGCGCACCTGCTCGGCATCATTCCCGACCTCTCGTCCATGAAGGACGACGAAAAGTACAGCCTGCTGATCGACAACAAGCAGGCGCCGGGGGTCGAGGCGTTCCTGAGCGTTTACAGCTCGATCAAGATTCATTCGAAGCTCGATTTCCCGAAGTCGATCCTCGTCACGAGCACGATCCCCGGTGAAGGCAAGACCCTGATCTCGTGCAACGTCGCCGGGAGCTTTGCCCGCCACGGCAAGAAGACGCTGCTCGTCGATTGCGACATGCGGCGCCCGATGTTGCATCGCCACTTCAAGCAGCAGAACGACGTCGGCCTGCTTTCGTGGTTCGAGAGCGGCGCGACAATGGAAGGCGACCTCGCGACCAATCCGTCCCTCGGCATCATCAAGGTCAGCGACAATCTTTCCCTCCTCTGCTCCGGTGGCCGTTCGAAGAGCCCCACCGAACTGCTGGAGAGCCCGATGTTCGGCCAGCTGCTCGAGCGGCTGAAGCGCGAATACGATCTGGTGATCGTCGACTCCCCGCCGCTCGGCGCCGTGACCGACTCGCTCTTGATCGCCGAGCGCATCGACGAAGTCGTCTACGTGTGCCGTTTCAACCGCGCCTACCGGAAGCACATTCGCCTCTACATGCGCGCCCTCCGCAACGGCAAGAACGAGGTCCTCGGAATTGTCCTCAACGGACTTTCGCCGCGACGCATCGAGTACTATTCGAACTACCGGTATTATCGGAGTTACAAGAAGTACTACGGCGCGCAGACCTAGCCGCCGCGCCTGCGGCCCCGCCGGACACCGTCCATTTCCGGCTTCATTCCCCGGCTCAGTTCCCCAACCTGACGACGTGGCCGCACCGTCCGCCTTTCTTCCCGACTCCCTCGATTTGACGCGCCCCCTGGCGCTGATCGCCGGTCAGGGGATCTATCCGATGCTGGTGGCCACGCGGGCGCGCGCCGCGGGCGTTCCCGTACGGCTGGTGGCCTTCGAGGAGGAGACCAGCGCCGAACTCGTGGCCTCCTTTGCGCCCGCCGATCGCCGGATGATCAAGGTCGGCCAGGTGGG
>CANJCM010000028.1 GCA_947472765.1 Opitutia bacterium | reverse complement strand
CGCGGGTCGCGATTGGACTCCGCTTTGTCGTCGCGGTTGCACCGGCCCGCGACGGACAGCGGGCCGTCCCGAGCCACGGCCCGCCGACCGTCGCCCCGGCGGCAGGTCCGGCCGCGCCCCGGAAGGTCGGGGCCTTCACTTCGCACCGCCGCCCGTCCGCCTTCGGCGAGCCTCCGGCTCCCGGGACGAGCGCCGCTTCGTTCCGGTCCCGACCCTCCGGAGTTCAGGGCCGGTCAAGTCATCCACCCAAATCCAACCCAGAAAAGACATGATCACCCTGACCATCCACCTGCCCGAGACCGTCTACGCCGAATTCGCTTCGGCCGCTGACCAATTGAACAGCCGATTCACCGGCGCGAATCCCACGATCGAACCGAACAGCCTCATGGCGTTCGCGCTCGCCCGGCATGAAGCCGCCGACATCTGCGGGCAGTTCGACCTCGCATTGCGCCTCGTGCAGGGGCCGACCGAGCCGCCGTTCAACCCTGTGCTTTCCGAACCCTTCGGGCGGGACTCCCGCCCGGTGCCGACACCGCCCGCACATCAAGAGGCGGCCTAAACCAACACGCATATGGCCATCGACCAAAAAGAAAAACCCGACACCAAACCAAAGCCGCTCGTCTTCCGGGACAATCCCGAGGTGAAGAAGAAGATCGAGGCGCACAAGAAGGCGAACCCCGACGACGTCACGTATTACACGCGGCTCGTGAAGGAAAACCCCGAGCGCGCGATCGAGACCTTCCTCTATCGCGACCAGCAAAAGCACGAAAGCGAGATGCGGCTCATCGAGAAGCAGCTCCCGCAGGCCCGCGCGTTTTACAACGCGCAGACGGCGGAGGCGAAGGCGCGCATCGACCGCGATTTGGAAGGCGTGAATCCTTACTTCAAGGACAAGGCCTTCGTGAATGCGGCGCTGAGGGAAAAAGACCGGCAGACGCGGCGGGAATTCGCCAACCCGACCCAGGCGCCGGCGACGCCGCCTCCGGCGGCGGGCGCGAAGATCGCGGCTTAGTCCGATGCCCGTCGATCCGTCCACCCGGTCGCAGCTCGACGACCACCTCGGTCAGGCGGAGTTCTCGCTCAAGGTGGCGGCGAACTTCGATTGTCTCAAAGACACGCCCGCGCACGAGGCTGTGCGCGCGGCGCTGGCCCGGGTGGCGGAGGCGCGGGGCTGGGTGCGCGAACGGCTAGCGGTCGAACGTCCTGCCCTACGGCCGTATCAGGCTCCGTTGGGGCAAGGCTTGCCGCTGAATCGGAAGCAACGATTGGGCTATCGCTGGCCGTGAGTGTGCGCGCGTTGGGCGTGATCGTCTCTGGTGGGCGGCACTGCGTGCTGAGTGCGGACGACTTTTTGTTGATCGAGGGGACGATGCGCGCGCGTGGCGCGAAGACGATCTTCACGGACGGGAGCGCCGGCGTGGCCGATCAGGTCGAGGCTTGGGCGGAGCGTCGGGGCATTTCGGTTTCGAAAGTTACGGCGAACTGGATGCACGAAGGCACCGCTTCGCCGGAGGAGCGCAACACGTCGCTCGTCGAACTCGCCCGGACGGTCATCGCCTTTCCCGGCGAGGAGCCGACGGACGATTTGCTGGAGAAGGCGCGGCGGCGACGCCTGCGCATTGTGGAAAGCCCGGGCCGGCTCGCGGCCCGGCGGCCGGCGCTGGAGCGGCCCATTATCAACCTGACACCAGGTCCGCGACAGCGGAGCGGACCATCACCCAAGTTATGAATTTAAAGACACCCTCCGTTGTCCGGGCGGAAGACCCGGACGCAGTGCAGCACCTGCAGACCAAGATCGCGGCGGCCGAGAAGCTGCAGGCCACGATGAAGGCCGCGAATGTCATTGTCCGCAACCGGCAGCTGACCGACGACGAAAAGGTCGCGCGGCTGGTCGCGGAGTGCGGCCAGCGGGAGCACAGCGCACGGGAACTGCTCAAGCCCGACTTTGCCGGGCGGGTGGGTTTTCCGGACTACGCGCTCACCAACAACGGCGCGAACATCCGGCGGATGCAGGGGCGGTTGAAGGGACTCGCGAACGAGGGCGGACGCGCTTCGGTCACGTTGCCCTTTGCCGGCGGACGGGTGGAGGACAACGCCGAGGAATGCCGCGTGCGGATTTACCATGATGTGAAACCGCCGGAGGGCACCATCGCGAAACTGCGGACCTATGGTTTCCACTGGACGCCGTCCTTGGGCTGCTGGCAGCGGCTGCGGAACGACTCGGCGAGGTATGCGGCAACGCAGATCACCGGGGTGACGTGGCCGCCGGTGCCGGCGGCCGGAGCGAGCGGGGCGAGTGTCGCGACGGCGAACAGAGTTGGGGTGGGGCAGGCACCACGGCCGGGCATCGCGGCATGACGGCGGCCAGCAGAGAGGCGATGGTCACGCTGCGGCGCATCGCGCGGGGGCATGCGGGCGCCTCATCGGGCGAATTGGCCGCCTGGGAAATCCTCGCCAATCTCCGGGATGGCGCCGCGGTGGACTTCGCGGGGAGTTTCGTGCGGCTGGATAGCTGCGGGAAACGGGCCGTCGTGCAGTTGCTGCTGGATCTCACGACCGGCGGGACCGGCCTGAGTGAATTAAATTGAAGGCATCGCGGTATGACCGAACCCGACAATACGCTGGATCAGATCGCTGCTGCCGGCGACGGCTTGCCGCCGATTTGACCGCCAGGTTCGGCCGGGGGGGTTGGCGCGGTGAATCTCAGCCAGATGAGGCGATTCTTCTACCTCCTCTGGCCGAACCACACGATTCTTCAGACACCGTCTGAAAAATCGGCCGGAGGAATAATTCAGATGCTGTCTGAATTATCTCCCGCGCAGCCGCGTTTCATTGCCCAAGCCGGGCTTTGCGGCCTGATTGAAAGGAACCACCTAGGTCAAATCAGGCTTTAACTATTGAATAATGTTCAATCAAGCCTTTGATTGATTTCACAGCGATAGATTAAATATGGCTTTAACTACTCCCAATAGCCCAATCAAGGCATTGGCTGCCCTCCCCCGGGGTGGACCGGTGGACACGGCCCGTCTCCGCGAGGTCGGCGTGTCGCCCGCGCTCGCCTCGCACTACGTGGGCGCGGGCTGGCTGACGCGGCTGGGCCGGGGCGCCTTCATGTTCCCCAACGACGAACTGGAAGTCGCTCCGACAATAGCTGTCTTGGCCCGTCGTGTCCCTCGCCTGCACGTCGGCGGCAAGACTGCCCTGGCTTGGCGAGGCATACGCCACAACGTCAGCCCGCGGGAGAAGCTGACGCTCTGGGGACGTGATCCTCGACCGCTCCCCACTTGGTTCACTCAGCGCTTCCCGTCGCGTTACGTCGCCCGAAAGCTCTTTGACGCCAAACTCGCCGCCGACTTCGGCCTTCAGCCGTTGCCGGAAACGCCGCATGGGCCGCTGGTCTCGGTGCCCGAGCGAGCTCTCCTTGAATTGCTGAGCGACGTTGGCACTCCGCAACAGGGACTCGAGGAAGCGCGCAATATCATGGAGGGCGTCCGGTCGCCCCGTCTCGATGTGCTCGGCGAACTGCTCCGGCACTGCCCCAGCGTAAAGGTCGTTCGCCTGTGCGTGCAGTGGGCGGAGGAATTGAGTCTCGAATGGGCCGCCGAAGCCCGCCGACTCGCCGGTCCGCGTGGTCGAGGGCGTTGGCTCACCCGCCTGCCTGACGGCAAAACCCTCGTGCTCAAACCGTGATGGACAAAGCCTACCTCGATACCGTTCGCCTGCTGCTCGACGCGGCGCCCGAGGTGTTTCGCGCGGGCGTGTTCGCCATGAAGGGTGGCACGGCGATCAATCTCTTCGTCCAGGACCTGCCTCGTTTGTCGGTCGACATCGACGTCGTTTATCTGCCGCACGAAAAGCCGCGCGCTGCCGCCCTCGCGGAAATTGCAACCGAGCTGACCGCGATCCGCGAGCGGCTCAAGCAACGCGGCATCGCGGCGGATGTCACGGCCACGGCAGTCGGCGACGAGACGAAGCTTTTCGTTCGTCGGGGGGCGTGAGCAGGTGAAGATTGAGATCAATCACGTTTTCCGGGGATCGGTCCTGCCGACCGAAACGCGACCGCTGGTGACAGCCGCGAGCGATCTTTTCACCGCGGGCTTCAGCGTGCCGACCCTTGCGGTGCCCGAACTCTACGGGAGCAAACTCGTCGCGGCGTTGGATCGCCAGCACCCCCGCGACTTCTTCGACGTGCACGGCATGTTCGCGACGCACGGATTGTCGGCGGATACGATGAACTGTTTCGTCGCTTACCTCGCTGGGCACAATCGGCCGGTGCACGAGGTGCTCTTTTCCCGGGATCTGGACCTCACTGCTATCTTTGAAAACGAGTTCGTCGGCATGGAACGCCAGCCGGTGAGCCTCGCGCAACTGCTCGAAACGAGGACGCGACTGCGGCGGGAAATCGCCGCAGCGATCACGCCGGCGCAAAAGGCATTTCTGATCGGTCTCGTCGCCGCCGCGCCCGACTGGAGCCTCCTGCCATTCCCCCATCTTTCACTACTGCCGGCAATCCAGTGGAAGTTGCAGAATTTGGCGCGGCTCAAGAAGTCGAATTCCGCCAAGTTTGACGCGCAGGCGGAAGAACTGCGGAAACGGTTCTAAAAAATGTGGCGGACCTGAACGTCACCAACTGGCGCTTGCCCGGCTAGCAGGTTGAAACAGACGAAGGGGCGACTGCGCGTGGATCCGCCCGCGGAGATTTCCGAGACGGTGTCTCGGAAATTGGCATTAGCCGACGGCGAGTCGGGGAGAGATCGAGCAGCTCAATCGATACACCACGGGGGGCGCGGCATGGGCCGGTCTGTCAGCACCCGGCGAACTTCTGCGAGTCGCAGCCATGCCGGATAATTGGCGACGCCTGGAGTGCGAAGTCCGGAGAGCAGGGCACGGTCGCCAAAGGGAAACATCCGAACCACGAAAGAACGTATTCCACCAAGCCGTAAGGCCTCGTGCCCGTATTCGCCTTTCGGCTTTGGACGTTGCGGCGTGTGGGTGCCAGCCCGTTAGACTCTGGGTGCCGGTGTGGTTCGGATGAAAGGGGGGCTCACAAGGCTTCGAGCGCGGCAGGCGACTACTGAGAGGCACGGCGTCGGACGCTTACGCTTGTCAGCCGGCTGAGGCAAAGCGCAAGAAACCTCCCCAGCGCGTTTTTCCCATTCTGTCATGGCCGTCAAGGGGCGCGCGCTCCGCCAGCGCCCCTTCCCGCCGCGCTCCGCTGCGCTGCGCCGGCGTGACTGGCCATGCCTTCAGGGCCCAACGCGCGGGACGGAGCCCGACCACCGGACATGGTGTTCGGCCGGGCCTCGGTCCTGTGCGTCAGGCACAATGATTCAACTCAAACTGTTGGCGGACTCCGATCAGACCGAACGGGGATTCACTCTCGCGTGCGGCGAACGACCGCAGTCCCGGATGGAGCACTTCGGAGTAGGGGCACTCAGCGACACGGAATTGATTGCGATGCTGCTGCAGGGCGGAGGCACCGCACCGGAGACGGCACTGTCAATGGCATCGCGGCTCATCGCGGAGGCGGGCTCGATGGCGGGACTCGCGACCTGGACGGCCGGTGACTACCAGCGAGTGAAGGGCATCGGGCGGTCCAAGGGACTTCAGTTGGCGACCTTGGCCGAAATTGCCCGGCGGATCATGATCACACGGACGGAAACGCCGCTGCTTAACCGGGCCGAGTTGATTGCCTCTTACATGGCCCCGATTGCCACGGGACTGGAGATCGAAAAGTTCTGGGTCTTGTGCCTCAACCGGAAGAACCGGCTGCTGAAGCGGGTCGAGGTTACCTCGGGCACCGCGACGGCGGCTCTGGCGCATCCCCGCGAGGTATTCCGGGCGGCGATCCGCGAATCGGCCTCGGCCATCGTATGTGTCCACAACCATCCGTCCGGCGATCCCGCTCCGTCTGCTCCTGACCTACAAGTGACGCGGCAGCTGCGGGAGGCGGCTAGGGCGGTGGACATCGAACTCCTTGACCATGTCATCATCGGCCGGACCGGAGCCGACCCACTCGCGCGCGGCTATTATTCCTTCAGGGAATCGGGGCTCCTCTGATGCTTCGCCCCGCCTGAGCGTGTCCGCCCGATCCGTGCGGCATCCGTGCGAGGAATTCGTGGCGCACGAGCGCCGCCGTCCGCACATGGCTTGCTTGCCAGCAAAACCTCTCCGGCGGCGGATCCCGCTCATCCATCCGACCCGGTGCCCAATCAACCGCGTTCTGCGGGCACCAGGCGGTCTTCAGCAAGCCGGCAATCATCCGGCGGCAAGCGGCCGGCAACCGGCCGGCCAACTAACGGTCGTTAGGGGTGGAGTGTCCTGCTGGAGATGCTGAAACGAAATGGCCACATGGCCACATGGCCGCATGCCTCCGCACGAGAACCTCGTTGAAGCTGCATAATCTCCCGCGTGGACTCGCGCGAATCAGCGCAGGAGCCGCAGCGCATTCGCCACCACCAGAAGCGTCGCACCCGTGTCCGCCAAGATCGCCAGCCAAAGGCTCGCATGTCCGCTCAGGGTGAGCACGAGAAAGAGCGTCTTCAGGGCCAACGCGAATCCGATATTGAACCGGATGATACCCATGGTGCGGCGGCCCAAAAGGACGCTCTCTGCGACTCTCCCGAGATCGTCCTTCATTAAGGCGATATCGGCCGTCTCGATCGCTACGTCGGTGCCGGCCACGCCCATTGCAATGCCAATGCTCGCAATCGCCATGGCGGGGGCATCGTTGACGCCGTCTCCCACCATGCCCACGACGTGATGCTTTTCCCGAAGCTGTTTAATCGCCGCCACCTTGTCGTCGGGCAACAAGTCACCTTTGGCTTCGTCGATCCCAACCTGTTTCGCGATGAAAGTTGCGGTCTTTTGATTGTCGCCGCTCAGCATCACGATCCTTTCCACCCCGGCCGCGTGCAGTTCACTGATCGCGGCTTTGGCGTTGGGGCGAACCGCATCGCCCAGGGCGAGAATGCCCAGCACCTCGCCCTTGCAGGCGTCATGCGGGCGATGGCCCACGACCACCACGGACTCACCACGGGATTCGATCTCACCCAGCATTCGCTCGATTTCAGGAGAACACAGGCCCAGTTCGTGCGTGAAGCGATGATTGCCGACGAAGTGCGGATGACCATTGATCACCGCTTCCGCTCCGCGCCCGCTCTTGGCCTGGTAATTTTCGGCGCGCCGAAATTCGATTTTCTTTTCCTTCGCGTAGGTGACCACGGCGGCGGCCAATGGGTGCGCCGAGTGATCGTCGATGGCGGCAGCGGCGCGGACGATTTCCTCATCTGGGACCTGCGCGACCCGCACGACGGAGAGCACGCGCGGCTTCCCTTCGGTAATCGTGCCCGTCTTATCCACCGCCAGCGCTTTGAGTTTCCCGATCGCTTCCAGATGCGCGCCGCCTTTCACGAGCACCCCGCGCTTCGCCAACGCGGTCAGACCGGCAACAATGCTGACAGGCGTTGAGATCACCAGCGCACAGGGACAGGCGATGATGAGGAGCACGCAGGCGCGGTAGAGCCATTCGTTCCAGTCGCCGTGGAATGCCAGCGGCGGCACGAGAAAGATCAGCAATGCACCCACCGTTACCGCCGGTGTGTAGTAGCGCGCAAAAACATCCACGAACCGCTGGCTCGGCGCTTTCTGCTCCTGTGCTTCCTTCACCAGTCGAATGATTCGGGCCAACGTCGTGTCGCCGGCCGCCTTGGTCACCTTCACCTCCAACGAGCCTTCGCCGTTGACGGTGCCTGCGAAGACGGTGTCGCCCTGCCTTTTTTCCACCGGGACTGACTCCCCCGTAATGGGTGCTTGATTGACGGCGGACTCGCCTGACAGCACGACGCCATCCAGCGGGATATTCATGCCGGATTTGACGGTGAAGATTTCCGCCAGCTTCACTTCCTCGACCGGCACCTCCTTTGATCCTCCTTCTCGTTTCACAGTCGCCGTCTTGGGTGCAATTTCGAGCAGGGCCTCGGTGGCTCGCCGGGCGCGCCGATCCGCCCAGCCCTCCAACCATTCCGCGACGCCAAAAAGAAACACCACCGTCGCCGCCTCCGTCCATTCACCGACGATGGAAGCGCCGATGGCCGCGATCACGACGAGCAGGTTGATATCAGGCCGGAACCGCAGGATCGCCCGCCACGCTTTCGGCAACAGGAACCAGCCACCGGTGAGCATGGCCGCAGTGCAGATCGCGTCTATCGCGACCGGCGGCAGCGCCTTGGTCCACTGCACGATCAAGCCGGTGCCCACCAGCACGCCCGACGCGACGAGACTGCGCGTTTCCCACGGGTTTGGGGAGCTGTGGTCGCAGCCATCATGAGCGCTGTGCTCATGATCATGATCCTGCCCGGGAACTTCCGCTCCATGCTTATCCGGCTCGTGGGCGTGATCGTGAGATTTCATGAGATAGGGTTAGGACAAGCCGAACTGTTGTTAGTGACTGGCTGGATTTCGCTGCCGGCCACCGCCAGTCCGCCACTTTCGCCAAACGGTCCGGAGAAGACACCCGAGCCCGCCCAAGCCGATACCGGCCACTCCACCCGCCTGCATAGAAAGCATCGTGCGATGCTTGAGCACACCGAGGATCAAACCGCCCGCCAGGCCAACGACCGCCCCGCCAATCAAGATAAGGGTATCCTCGTCTTCCCGATGGCGGGACCGTTCGCCTTTAGAAGGGACTTTTTTCACGTGGGGTGGGCGTTGGCCCGGGTCGGCAACTCGCACAGGCGCGCTTACTTTTTATGCTCTTCG
The DNA here is from genome assembly GCA_947472765.1 of Opitutia bacterium. GTDB lineage: Bacteria > Verrucomicrobiota > Verrucomicrobiia > Opitutales > Opitutaceae > ER46. Next base: position 42,207 of record CANJCM010000028.1, on the reverse strand, counting down.
TGACCGGCATCGTCGCAGATGCAGGCGTATTCAGCCCGCTTGCACTCCTTGCAGATTTCGTCGTGGAAGAGGATGCGGTAGTTCTTGGGCTTCGCTCCCGCCGCGTCGCGCACCTGAAGTACCACCGTGTATTCGTCGCCCGCGGGGAGCGGTTGTTTGGAGGCAAAGCCCGTGGCGAGCTTTTCCAGCGCAAACTGGGCTTTGCCTGACCTGGCTTCGGCGATGACCGTGACCATTTGGGCCCCGGGCGCGACCGGCTTCAAAGCGGCGTCGTAGAAGGTGACAGCGACGGTGCGGTCCTTCTCAACGAAGAATTCCACGTGGGGCGCTTCGGTGGTGACAACTCGTCCACCCTTGGGGCCGGCGATGGGTTTGGCGGACAACGCGCCGACCGCAAGGGTCAGTGCGGACAGAAGGGAGGCGATCTTGAGCAGTTTCATGGGAGTGAGATTATGGGAGTGGAATTACGGAAGGGGGGAAGCGGGGTGAGCGCCGTCATGGGCGCGCACGTCGACACGGGCGAGACCCGGCGGGAGTGGATCGAGCGCGACCTGGTAGCCGGAGCTAGCGGGCGTACGGTAAGCGCGAGAGATTTGACGGGGATTGAAATCCGTTACGAGTGATCGCAATACCGAGCCGTCTGCGGCGTAGAGCGACACGTCGAGATGCGTATTGCTCGTGTCCGCATCGAAGAATTGCCGACCGACCTTACCAACGAGCAGAATCCGCCCCTCATAACGGACGAGTTCGAAATTCCGAATTTTGACCTTCGACGAGTCGGAGTGCCCGTGCGTGATAGCAGCCAGATCAGCCGGCGTGCGCATGAAGAAGACACATCCCGAAAGCAGCGCCATCCCGGGCAGGAGAAACAGGGCCCGTCTCATGATGCCCCTTTCGTTAGCGGACGATTTTTCTCGAATGTGTCGTAGAGCGCAGGCAGCAGCACGAGCGTGAGAAAGGTCGCACTGATAATGCCGCCGATCACGACCGTCGCAATGGGTCGCTGCACCTCCGCGCCAGGGCCGGTCGCAATGGCCATCGGCACGAAGCCCAGTGCGGCCACCAAGGCGGTCATCAGCACGGGACGCAGGCGCGTGAGCGCACCTTCGACCACGGCATCGCGCACCGCTCTTCCTTCCTCCCGCAGTTGGTTGAAGAAGGAGATCATCATGACACCGTTGAGCACGGCCACGCCGGAAAGAGCGATGAAGCCCACGCCTGCCGAAATGCTGAAAGGGATGCCGCGCGCCCAGAGAGCGAACACGCCACCCGTCACCGCGAGCGGAATTCCCGTGTAGACGATGAGCGCCTGACGCACGCTGCCAAACGCCATGAAGATGAGCAGGAAGATCATCGCCAGCGCGGTTGGCACCACGATGAGCAAGCGGGCCTGGGCTTCCTTCAGGTTTTTGAAGGCCCCGCCGTATTCGATAAAGTAGCCGTCCGGCAGTTTCACTTCCGCGCTGATCTTTTGCTGCGCCTCTTCCACGAAGCTCTGCACGTCGCGCCCACGCAGATTGACCATGATCGCCATGCGGCGCTGAAACGCTTCGCGGCTGATCGTGTTGACGCTCTCGGTGGTGCCGAGCGTGGCAACCTGCTCCAGCGTGATGAGGCCACCGTCCGCCGTGCGAACCGGCAGATTGCCGATGCTCGCGAAATCGGCGCGGGCCGCGTCGCTCAGTCGCGTAACGATGGGATAACGGCGGTTGCCGTCGACGATCACGCCCGCCTCGCGACCAGCGAACACGGTGGCGACCACCTTGTTCACCTCTTCCGCGTGCACATTGTATTTCTTCATCGCCGGGCGGTTCATCACGACTTGGAAAACCGGGGCTTTCCCTGCGGCGTCGAATTCCACGTCGGCTGCGCCCGGAATCTTTTCCACGATCTCCCGCGCCTCGGAGGCGAGCTTTTCGAGCAAATCGTAGTCGTCGCCGTAAACCTTGATGGCGATGTCGGCGCGGCTGCCGGAGAGAAGTTCGTTGAAACGCAATTCGATGGGCTGCGAGAACAAGTAGGCCTGACCGGGAAAATGCACCGCCAGCTCCTTCGCCATGAGGTCGGTGAGTTCATCCTTCGTAATGACGCGGCCATCGACCTTGCGCCACTCCGGGTAGGGTTTGAGCAGGACGTAGGAATCACCCACGTTCACGCCCATCGGGTCGGTCGCGACTTCCGAGGTGCCGACGCGGGCGAAGGTATGGGTGACCTCGGGGAATTTCTCCAAAAGCAGCTTTTCGGCCGCGGTCTGCATGTCCATCGACGGCTTGAGGCCGATGCTGGTGGTGCGGACCATCTGGAGGGCCAGCGAGCCCTCATCGAGCTGCGGGATGAACTCGGCGCCGAGCCGGTTGAAGACGAACACCGAGAGTGCAAACACCCCGGCGGCGAACGCGGTGACGACCCACCGGTAGCGGAGCCCGAAGTGCAGCACGGGGGTGTAGATATTCTTGGCGAGGCGGATGAGCCAGTTGTCCTCTTCGCTCACCTTTTTCGTCATGAAGAAGGTGCAGAGAACAGGGATGACGGTGAGGGCGAGGATCAGCGCACCGATCAGCGCGAAGATGACGGTGAGCGCCATCGGCACGAACATCTTGCCCTCGACGCCCGTGAGCGTGAGCAGCGGCAGATAAACGATGGTGATGATTGCCACGCCGAACACGGTCGGCGTGCCGACCTGTTTGCAGGCCGTGAGGATGGTGTTCATCCGCTCCTCGCGCGTCAGCAAGCGGCCGAGCTGGTGCTGGCGGTACGCCAGGAGGCGGACGATATTTTCCGCCATCACCACGGCTCCATCCACGATGAGACCAAAGTCCACCGCGCCGAGGCTCATGAGATTGCCCGACACGCCGTAGCGGACCATGCCGGTCAGCGCGAAGAGCATCGAGAGCGGGATCGCGCAGGCGACAATCAGCGCTGCCCGCCAGTTACCGAGGAGGCCGATGAGGATGACGATCACCAGCACGGCGCCCTCGAAGAGATTTTTTTCAACGGTATGGATCGTCGCGTCCACGAGGTCGGTGCGGTTGTAGACCGTCTCAATCACCACACCCGGCGGGAGCTTTGTGCGCAGTTCGCCGATCTTCGTGTGGACGCGCTGCGACACCAAGCGGCTGTTCTCGCCGAGCAGCATCAGCGCGGAGCCGAGCACGGCCTCCGCGCCATCGTGCGTCGCCGAGCCGGTGCGGACGCTGGAGCCGATGCCGACTGTGGCGACCTCTCCCACGGTGAGGGCGGATGCGCGGCCGGTGTATTTGAGGGGCAGCGCGGCAATCTCATCCGCGCTCTGGACTCGGCCCACGGAACGCACGGTTACGCTTTCACCGCCCTTTTCGACCACGGAGCCACCAGCATTGGCGGTGTTCTCGGCGAGGACATCGGCCAGTTCCGAAATCGTCAGGCCGATGCTGGCGAGTTTCGCCGGGTCAGGCGTGATCACGATTTGTTTGTCGTAACCGCCGGACGTGTTGACTTCGGTTACGCCGGGCACGGTGCGCAGCGCGGGCTTCACCACGTAGTCCTGCACCAGCTTGAGCTGACGCAGGCGCTCGATGGGATCGGCGGGCGCATCTTTGAAATCTTTTTTGTAGTGAACCGTGTAGTGGTAGATTTCACCGAGGCCCGTCGTGATGGGCGCGAGCTTGGGCGTCACTCCTGGGGGCAGTTCGTCGAGGACCGCTTGCAGGCGCTCAGCGGTGAGCTGGCGCGCGCGGTAAATATCGGTGCCCTCCGCGAAAATGAGGGAAACCTGCGACAGGCCGAATTTCGAGAGCGAGCGCACTTCGAGGAGCTTTTCGATGCCGCCCATCTCCACCTCGATGGGATAGGTGATGAGCTTTTCGATTTCCTCAGGCGCGAGAGCGGGAACGGAGGTGTTGATTTGCACCTGCACGTTGGTGATGTCGGGCACGGCATCGATGGGGAGGCGGGATGCCGACCACGCGCCAACGGCGATGAGTGCCACCACGGCGAGGAGCACGAAAACGCGCTGGCGCAGGGCGAACTCTAAAATTTTGTCGATCATGTTGGAATCTGAAGCGGGTGTCCTTAGTGGCTGTGTCCGCCGCCCTTGGTGAGGCGCAGTTCGGCCAGCCAGAGTTGCTCGACGGGCGTGGCGACGACGCTGTCGCCGGCATAGAGCCCGTCGGTGATTTCAATAAAATCGGCGGAGCGCGCGCCCACCTTGACGGGGGTGCGCAGGTAGAACTCGCCGTTTACGACGTAAACGAAAAGCCCGGTCGCGCCGTCGAGCAGCGCGGAGCGGGGCACGGTCAGCACCGTGCGGGGAGCGGCATTGAGCGCCAGCGAAACGAAGTCGCCGACGACGCGCGGGGGCGTGCGATCGAGCGCGAACACCGCATCGACGCGGCCGTTCGCCGATTCGCCCCCACGATCTACGCGGACCAGTTTCGCGCCGGTGAAGGTCTGCGTCTGGAGCAACGCGGCTTCGGCAGGTGTGAGACTGACCGAGGCGAGCACTTCCGGTGCGGTTTTGAAAACCTGCGCCATGAGGTGGACCTCGCCCGCAATGGGACGATCTTCCGCTTCACTCGCCTTGAGTTCCAGCGCCTTGATGATCTCCGGCGTGAACTTGAGTCCTCGTCCTTCCTTGAACGCGACGCCCTCGGCTCCGCCCTCTTCCTGTTCCGATTTGGCGGCGCCTGCTTCGTCCGCGGATTTGCCGCAGCCACTGAGCAGCAGCGCACCGCTGGCGCAGAGAACGGCAAGCCAGTGATGGACGGTCTTCATGGCGCGATCTCCACGGGCTTGAAGTCGAGCCCCGTGAGTTGCTGGAGTTTGAGCCCCGCTTCGAGGGCCTCGCGTTTCGTATCGAGCAGCGCTTCGACGGCCTCCAGGTAGGCTTTCTGGAGTTCAACGTAGGTCGCGACCGGCACCGCGCCCAAACGGTAGTGGCGATCTGCGAGTTCCGCCGCTTCGCGGAATTTCTGCACCGACTCGGGCGACCAGCGTTGCGACTCGGTCACCTTGGCGGAGAACGCCTGCGCGGTGCCGATGACATCGCGCTCAAGATCCCGCTGGGCGATGAGCACAGCGACCTCGGCCTGGCGCTGACGGGCTTTGGCCACATCGAGTCCCGCACGGTTGCGCGCGTTCAACGGGAGAGGAATCGAGAGCCCCACGCCGTAGTTGGTTTCCTTGTCGCCCGCTTTCGCCTGCGAAAAATACGGGCTCACGCTGAATGTCGGGTAACGCTCGTTTTGGGCGAGCTCCACCGTGAAGCCCTGTTGCTCCAACTCCACTTTCTTGGCACGGAAATCGAAATTGTTTTCCCGCGCCGCCGAGAGCAGCGCTGCCAACGACGGCGCGGCATTGAAGACCAAGTTGGACGAAGAGGCCTTGAGCGGGCTCGCCGGGGCGACGCCTCGCAGTTGGTTCAGTTCCACCAGCGCGGTTTGCATCGCGAGCGTTGATTCGGTCGCCTGCCGCTGGAGCGCCAGTTCCGTGGCTTCAATCACCCGCGTTTCGAGCAGCGGCGTCACGCCCGCCGGATCGCGGGCCAGGAACGTTTCCTTCAAGGCGGAGAATCGATCCGCGACTTCACGGGCGGCCTCGCCCTTTTCGGCGGAGGCGTAGAGGCCGAATGCGAGCACGCGGGCGCGGGACTCGAGCGCGGCCTTGAATCGGGCAAGCCCCAGCTCGGCGAGTTCGACCTGGCGGTTGGCGACGGCTTTGCGGAGAGCGAGCCGGCCGGGCCATTCGAATGTCTGGGTGACGGACACGCCCCAGGAAGCGCCTTCGCCCGCCAGTGCGCCGGACACGTCGCGCACGCGGCGGCGGCCGAGATCGAGGTTGAGTTCCGGATTGCTCAGCGTGGTGGAGGAGCGGACACCAGCCTTGGCGGCGGCGATTTCCGCCTCGTAGTATTTCAGCTCAGGATTCTGAGCGACGACCCCGCTCACGATGGCCGCAAGCGAGACGGGGGTCGATTCCGTGGGCGCGGTATCTTGTGCGCGCAGGTGCGGAGCCAGCAGGATAAGCCCGCAGAGCGGGCGAAAGGTGGAAATGGAAAAAGTCTTCTTCATGGGAAATGATGGGACGCAGGCAGGGAACACACGGGCGCAATACGCCCGGAAACGCAGCGCGCGCAGGCGCAGCGCAGAAGAAAGGCCGATCAGTCCGCGCAGGGACTAATCAGGCGAAAACCGGCGTCGGAGCGCGCGAGGGCGGAGCGGCCCGTCGCACGAAATTCCAAGCCGAAACCCAATCTCGGGGCCGTTCGAACGCCTCGGACGGGGAAATCTCATCAGCCGTTGGCGCGACACGCAAAAGCGGCGCGTACTCAAAACACAAGCAGACCAACAGCAACGGTGCGACGAGCTTGGCGACATTGACCGAAGGCTTGTAGGCGCCGCTCTCCAGTAAGCCGCAGCCGTCGATATCGGTTTTGTTCGCCGTCGCACAATCGGCGGCGCAGGTCCGCGTAATCAGCCCGATTGCTTCCATCGCGCAGTGCTGGGTCGCTGGCAACCAGAGGGCCAGCAGAAGCATGCTGAGATATGGAACCAGGCGACGCACGAGATTCGGACTCTTCGAGCAAGCGCACCTTTGTCAAATGTCGTTTGGCCGCACCCTGGTTCGTTTGGCGTCGTTGAGTCCGAGGCCTGCCTGGGCCTTCCGCCGCGGGTCAAATAGCAGTCGATGGCGGGCCGGACCGGTGACGAACGGGGGACTGGATAATCCCGGACAGCAGCAGGGCCGCGCCAAACGTAGCACTTCCCTCCGCACGTGCGGACGAGCCCCGGCGCAACTAGAACAGCCGCTTGGTGGAAGTGGTCTGAAAGCGCACTTATCATCATCCCGAATCCGGCATTTCCTGCGCGGAAAATGCCCCGGACTCTGCCAGTGCATGCCCTGCTACATCGGACCCCGATGCGGTTTTGTAACAAAAATATATGTAGAATCTTACATAAGAACGGCCATCAGTTCGAGTCTCTTCGCCCGCTCCATTTTGAGACTGCCGGCTGGAAGCTCTTCCAGCCGGCTTTTTCATGGCCCTGATTTTGAGCGGCTTGCGTGAAGTCAATTTTGCCCGCGGGTGGCTGATATTGCCTGTTGAGTCTCAATAAGCGTCAATTTCGCATCAGTTAGTGCATGCCGTTGTGCATGCGGGACCCCGTTCTCAGAGGAAGAAGCGGAGAGTTTTGAGGCCCAGAAAACTCTTCGCGCGCGTCAGTCAGCGATCCTCAGAGGGATGCAATTATCGGCCGCGGATTCCGCGGATCTAGGTGAGTGCGGCGATGCCGCGCAATTTCCTGCGCAGCATTGGTAGCCGGCGCTGGCTCGCTTGATCCCCCGGCAGGTGGCCGGGCAGCGCTTCCTCAAATGACGGCGAATCCAGCATGCCGCGCACCGATACTCCCACGTCTTGCCTCAGTTCCCGCGGCGCGTGATCCACTTCGTTGGCGATGTTCTACCGTCCGTGGACGACCGTGATGAAGTCCTCCAAGTCGGCGCTGCCGCCGTCCATTAAAGTCAGAGCCGGAATACGAAGAGGGCGTTGCCGGCGGCGATGGCGACATGTTGCCGTCCGTCGACCGCAAAAGACATCGGGATTCCCCGCGCCGGCCCGCCGAGTTGGAGATCCCACAACCTTGCGCCGGTCTCGTCGTTCAGGGCGAAAACATTGCCTTCCTCGGTGCCGCCGAAGACGAGACCGCCGGCCGTGGAAAGGAGACTCGTGAAGCCCGGCGTCATCAGCTTGAATTCCCACTTCAGCCGTCCGGTCGTCGCCTCGAGCGCGCGCACGGCACTGTAGGCGTCTTCGCCATAGAGATGACGCGCCCCTCCGCCGCGATAAGAAGTTCCGGGACGGTATTCGGCGCCTCCCTTGTAGTAAATCGAACCCATCTCCCGGGCGCACTGATAGAACAGCCCCGTCTTCGGGCTGTAGCTCGCGCTCTGCCAGTTCGACGCGCCCTGTCCATTCGGGAAGGCGAGCGTGCCCTCCGCTGTCGGCGCCATTCCCGGTCGGACAATCGGCCGGCCCTTCGCATCAAGACCGTCGGCCCAAGTCTGCTTGGCGTACGGCGTGCCGGTGAGAAACTCGCCGTTCTCGCGATCGAGCACATAATAAAATCCGTTCCGATTCGCCTGCGTCAGCAGCTGGCGCGGCCGGCCCTGCACGACCGCGTCGAACAACACGAGAGTTTCATTTGCATCCCAGTCGTGGACGTCGTGCGGCGTGAATTGGAAGTGCCACTTGATTTTCCCGTCAGCCGGATTCAGGGCGAGGACACTGCAGGTGTATAAATTGTCTCCGGCGCGGCTGTCGTCATTCATGTACGGTGCCGGGTTGCCCGTCGCCCAGTACAACAGATTCAACTTTGGATCGTACGAACCCGTGAGCCACGTCGACCCGCCACCCGTTCGCCAGCTCTCGCCCGCCCAGCTCTCGAAGCCTGCTTCGCCCGGTGCCGGCACCGTATGAGTCCGCCAGCGGCGCTGACCTGTCACGGCATCATACGCATCGACGAAGCCGCGGATGCCCGCCTCGGCCCCGGCCACACCGACGACGATAAGTCCGTCCAATGCGAGGGGCGCGAGTGTCAGATAGTAGCCCTGACGGTTGTCCTCCACCACCACGTCCCACCGCACGGCTCCGGACACGGCGTCCAGCGCCACCAGGTGTCCGTGGACTGTCCCGACGAATACCGTCCCGCCGAGAATCGCCACGCCGCGATTCACCGGCGGCGAGCCGATCACGACGACATCCCGCGGGAGCGACGGCGACCAGGACCAGAGCAGTCGGCCGGTCGCGGCATCCAGCGCCGTCACCGTGCTCGGTGGCTCGGTGAGGTACATGACGCCGTCCACGACAATCGGCGAAGTCTCAACGATGCCGGGCTTAGTCTGGTAGACCCAGGCAGTCCGCAGATTCGCAACGTTCGCGTGATTGATTTGATCGAGACGCGAAAAGCGGTGCGATTGGTAATTGCCGCCGTAGGTCAGCCAGTTAGCCGGATCGGCGTGGGCGTTGACAATCCGGCTGAACGGAACTTCGCCGGCGAGGGCACCGACCGCCGCCATGACGAGTGCGACAAAGAGTCCGGCGAATTTCATGGTGAAGTCCCGAGGCGGGCGAGATAGGCAATCAGATCGTCGAGTTCGGCCGGCGCTAACTGCTTTACGAGTTCCGGCATCAGGCTGGTCCCCGTTAAGCGTTCGATCTGCTTCAGGTCCGCCTTCCGAAACGAATGCAGCGCCCCGTCGAGTTCGCGGACCTGCAGCGTAAAGGTATCCTCGTTGGCCCGGTAACCGCGAACCTCGCGGCCCTGAGTCGTCACCACCCGCACCGGCAGGTAGCGGGTGAAGCCCGCGGCCGCGACAGAACCGCCGGAAAATCCGAGTGGCAGCGTTGCGGCGGGATCCAGCACAGACTGCCGCAGGTAGGCGGACCCGCGCTGCTGTCCGATCGAAGAAAGCTCGGGACCGGCCGCGCCGCCCTGTCCGTTGATGATGTGGCAGGTGGCGCAACCGAGCCGCCGATAGATCTCAACTCCCTTGGTCGGGTCGCCGCGGACGGGTGCCGGCGCGGTCGCACCCAGCGAACGCACGTAAGCGATGATCTGGCGCTGCTCGTTGTCGTTGAGCTGGCCGACGCGCGTCATCCCGCGTTCGGGAATTCCCTGGGTGAGAATCACGCGAAAGGCGTCATCCGTCGCCGCCCGCTCGAGCTTCGGGCGGTTCAGCGGAGGCGCGCTGCCGCCGGTGGCGCCGATGCCGTGGCAGGTGGCACACATGCCATCGAAAAGTTTCGCGCCGCGCTCGCGATCGTCCGCGACGTTCGCGGCCCACATCGATGAAAGGAACAATAGTCCGATGAGGAGCAGAGCAGAAGCACGCCAGGGGCCGGGAAAACGCACGCGCCGGTTCAAGCGACAAGGGACTCCAAATTCAACGCGCGAATTTTGCGAGTTCGACTGCTGGTAGATTTTTGGCGGGGCTCGAACGGACTATATACATCGCATCCGGCCACGACCGGTCACACCGTCCGCGAGCCGGTCCTAAGGGGGCGGCCGTTACATGTTAGCGGCGTCCGCGGCACTGGGGTTTACGCTAAGAAGTCACGGCCCGACCCCTTCACCCAAGAACCCCTCGAAATCGCCGGCTCGATAGCCCATTGACGGTGCTTGTTCGTCTTGGTTCTGGTGACGGCAGATCCAAAGGGGTCGGGCCGTTAAATGTTAGCAGCGCAGCGGGTGGTGACGTTTGCGCTAACTCGTCACGGCCTGCCCCCCTGCGAACCCACTCGCCCGTTTTTTTCCTGCCCTTCAAGCTGAGACTGTCGCGCAATCCTACGCCGGCCACTGTATTCGACCGTCGCGCAGTTCCAGCGCAACTCCACCCACCCAATATGAAGTCGTCCTGTACCTCCCGTTGCGCCGATTTCCGGCGCGTTCGCTTCGCGTCCCTCCTGTTCGTGGCGGTTGCCACACTGCTGGCCCAACAGCCGCCCGCGGGTGACGCGGTCCAGATACCTCCTGGCCAGAAAGCCGGTCCCGGCGGCCCGGCCGGGCCGGGCGGCGGTGCGGCACCCACTTACGGGCGCGTCATGACGATGCCACCCCGACCGGCCGATGACACGGCCGGTTTCGTGTCGATTTTCGATGGCAAGACGCTCGCGAACTGGGATGGGGACACCACGTTCTGGCGGGCGGAGGACGGCGCGATCGTGGGTGAGAGCACCCCGGAGAAGGTCGTGAAGGCCAATAGCTTTCTTATCTGGCGGGGCGGCACAGCGAAGAATTTCGAGCTCAAGGTCGATTTTCGCCTGAATGGCACCAACAGCGGCATCCAATACCGCAGTGTCGAGCTGCCTGCCGTGGGCAAATGGGTACTGAAGGGCTACCAAGCCGACATGGACTTAATCAACAATTACACCGGCAATATTTTTGACGAGCGTGGCCGAGGCTTCCTTTCGCCACGCGGATTGTTCAGCCGGGCTATCGGTGGGCGCAATTTCAAGCTGGTCGGTAGTGTGGGTGATCCCGACGCCCTCAAGGGAGTGGTGAAAATCAACGATTGGAATTCCCTTCACATCATAGCCCGCGACTCGGTGATTATCCACGTGATCAACGGCAAGGTCATGGCCATCCTGATCGACGAAGATCCAGCCCGTGTGCTTGAGGGTCTGATCGGCTTCCAGATGCACGTCGGCCCGCCGTTCAGGGTGGAATATCGCAACATCCTCTACCGGGCGCTCTGACCCGCCCGGCGTAGCGCGACCACGGTGGGCCGGTCTCGGGCTTGCGGGGGCGGCATGCGTCGTCGTCGGCACGTAGGCAGCAAATGTTTGCCTTCGATAGGCCGCGACGAGCGCTGATTCGTCTTGGTCTACGGGGAGCCTTAACGCCGTTCACATTTCCGCCGATGAATATTCCTTTCCTGCCGACCGCGTCGATTTTCAGCTTTCTTTGTGTCGTTGCCGCCGTCTCGTCAACGGCCCTGCCCGCCACGGCGGCAGCACCAGCCGAGGGAGTTGTGAATTTCACCGATAAATATTGTGCCTCGTGTCACAACGATGTGGACAAGGAGGCCGGCTTGGACCTGAGCACGATGGAATTTGCGCCGGCTGATGCCGGCAACTTGCTCTCTTGGGTCAGGATTTACGATCGCGTGCAGCGTGGAGAGATGCCGCCGAAGGAGAAGAAGCGGCCGCCCACGGGCGAAATGGCGGAATTTCTCAGGGAAGTCGGACAAGCGGTTACTGGATACGAGCAAACCATTGCCGCCGAACACGGACGCGCCCAACGCCGGCGGATGAACCGCTCGGAATTTGAGAACACGCTGCGAGACTTGCTGGAAATCCCAACGCTGCGCGTGGCAGACCTACTTCCGGAAGACGGGGAGGCTGCTCATTTCAACAAGGTGAGCAAGGCGCTTGATGTGTCGCACGTTCATGTGGCCCGCTACATGAGCGCTGCGCAACTTGCCGTCCGTGAGGCAATGGCTGCCGAATGGCTTAAACGGCCCACGAAAACCGTGCGGTATTGGGCGCGCGAAAATCACGCGTATACCGCGACGGACGGCGTGCCCGACCGCGGCCGGTTTCCTATTCTGGGTTCCGGTCCGGATCTGCGCGCCCTGAGTCGTCAAGGTCCTCTCACCGTTGGGGACTCCGATCCCGCCACGAGGGAGATCGAGGCGATGGCTTGGTCGCATAGTGATTTCGGCACCGCATTCACCACGAACTGGAGCCGCTTCCGTGCACCGGTGTCCGGGAAATACAATCTGCGTTTCAGTGCTTACACCGTCTGGATGGGATCAGGGGGATCGCTCGAACTGCGTCGAGGACCTGGCAATGGCGGCCAAGGTGCGCCCCAAAACGGGGCGGGGCAGGCGGCTGCGGCAACTCCGGCGGCGGGTGGACGCGGGGGGAATGCCGGCCCGGGAGGACCGCCGCAGCTTGGCCCGCCGGAATGGTATCTGTCCAACCATCGGGATATCACGCCGGGCCGGAGGGATGAGCCGCTCCACGTTTACGCCCGGGTGCCGCCGTCGGCCGGACAGAAAATTGGAACGTTCGATCTCACGCCTGAGCCGCAGATCTTCGAATTGAAGAACGTCGCGCTCCAGGCGGACCAGTATATTATTACAGACGCGGCGAGGCTCTATCGTTCTCGGCCAGGGCTGACCGCCGTGGTCAATTACACGAATCCGCTGGCGCAACCTGATGGACAGCCCGGCGTGGCGTTTCGCTGGATGGAGGTGGAGGGTCCTCTGTACGACGGTCCCGCTCTCGCGGGGTATCAGCTTCTGTTCGGCGACTTGAAGATGAGGCGGGTGGAGGGCGAGCAAAACGTCGGGGTCAAACTTCAGCTGCCCTCACCGCCGGACGCGGACGGCACGTACGGCCGATTCACCGGGCTGGTCGGCGTTCACCAAGTCAGGCCGAAGGGTACGGTGGCCGTCGAAGTGGTATCCGCCGATCCGCAGGGCGACGCCGAGCGGCTGCTGAGGAACTTCATCGCCCGGGCTTACCGGCATCCTGTACGCGAGTCGGACGTCCAGCGATTCTTGAATCTGTTCAAGCAACGGCACGATCGTGGCATCGGCTTTGCGGCCGCGATGATGACCATGTACACTGCGGTATTGTCCTCCGAGCAATTTGTCTACCTCGACGAAGGGCAGCATGGGCCGCTGGACGAATTCGCTCTGGCTACCCGGCTGGCTTTGTTCCTCACGAACGGAGGGCCCGACGCGGAACTCCGCGCACTGGCGGCGCGGGGTGAACTGCATCGCCCGGAAATCCTGCGTCAACAGACGCAGCGTCTGCTCGAGAGCCCAAAGTCCGCCCGGTTTGTCCAGGCGTTCCTCGATTACTGGCTGGAATTAAGGAAGGTCTTCGACACGACGCCGGACATGAACCTCTACGGCGACTACTTCCTCGAGGACGCGCTGGTGGAAGCTGGGGTAGAGGAGACTCAATTGTTCTTCACTGAACTGCTGAAACAGAACCTGCCGGCCCGCTATCTCATCGATTCGGACTTCACGTTCCTGAACGAGAGGCTTGCGACCCATTATGGTGTTCCGGATGTCGACGGCGTGAAGTTGCGCCGGGTGGCGTTGCCCGCGAACAGCGTTCGCGGTGGGATCATGACTCAGGCGAGTGTGCTAAAACTGACCGCCAACGGAACCACGACCTCACCGGTCCTCCGCGGCAAGTGGATCATGGAACGCGTGGTGGGCTATGAGATTCCCCTGCCGCCTGCATCGGTTCCGGCCGTCGAGCCAGACGTGCGCGGCGCGACGACGATTAGGGCGCAACTGGACAAGCATCGCGCGGACGAAAGCTGTGCAGGCTGTCACCGGAATATCGACCCGCCCGGCTTTGCGCTTGAGAGCTTCGACGTTCTCGGCGGCTGGCGTGACCGCTACCGGGCGATTGCCAAGGGCCAGGAGCCCGATGTCGGCTTCGGCAAGAACGGCTGGCCGAAGACGTATTACTTCGCACTGCCGGTGGATCCAAGCGGCAGCACGGTTGACGGCCGGGCGTTCAACGATGTGCGGGATTTTAAGAAAATTCTGCTCCAGGATCAGGAGCAAATCGCACGCAATCTTGCCCGTCAGATGGTCGTGTATGCCACGGGTGCGCCGATCCGCTTTAGCGATCGGGCTGCTGTCGAACAGATCCTACAGCAAACCCGGGCGACTAATTTCGGCGTCCGAAGTATGTTAGACGCGATCGTGCAGAGCCCTCTGTTTCAAAACAAATAGCCGAATTATGAACAACGAAGCGCGATTCCCGTATCTAGCGAGCCGGCGGCCGCTGTCCCGCCGTCATTTTCTGCGTGGCACCGGGGTGTTGCTTTCGCTCCCGCTGCTCGACGCGATGCAGCCGCGATTCGCCCGCGCGCAGGCAGGTGCAGCGGCAATTAATAAGCCGCGGCGGATGCTCGGCGTCATGAATAACCTGGGTTATATCATGCAGAATTTTTACCCCCTCGGCGAGGGGCGGGGATATCAACCGTCGCCTTACCTGGAATTCCTGAAGGAGCATCGCGATGACATGACGGTCTTCACCGGGGTCACCCTGCCTTCGGTTCAAGGCAGCCATCCGACCGAGGTCGCGTGGCTCACGGGCGCTCCGAATCCTGCCAGCAGCAGTTTTCGCAACACCATTTCCGTCGACCAAGCCATTGCCGACAACATCGGAACCCTCACCCGATTCCCGTCCTTGACGCTGTCGCTCAATACGCGGGCGCGGAGCCTTTCGTTCACGGGCAGCGGCGTGGCGATTCCCCCTGAAGACAAGGCGGCGGAGGTATTCAAGCAGCTCTTCGTCCAGGGCTCGCCGTCAGAGATCGAAGAAAAGGTGATGGATTTGGAAAATGGCCGGAGTGTTCTTGATACGGTTACCGACCAGGTGAAGGAGTTGCAGTCCACCCTCGGTGCGACCGACCGCGAGAGGATGGATCAGTATCTCACCAGTGTGCGCTCACTGGAATCCCGGCTCCAGGCTTCCCAAGGCTGGGAGCGGAAACCGAAACCGGTGGTGGATATGAAAGAGCCGGTTGATCCCAGCAACCCGGCCCAGTTCTTCGAGAAGCTCAAGGTGATGTACGACATCATTGCACTCGTCCTTCAGACCGATTCCACCCGCGCCGTGACGTTGTTCATCGATGCGGCCGGCACCCCCGCGATTCAGGGCAACTTCGGCATTCCGATCACCGAGGGCTACCACGGCTTGTCGCACCACGGCAAAGCTCCGGAGAAGCTGGCGCAGCACCATGCGCTCGATCGCGAAAACTTCCGCGCGTTCAACGCACTGCTGAATCGGCTCAAGGAATCGAATGAAGAAGGTGAGTCGCTCCTGACCCGAACCAACGTGCTCTGGGGATCAAACTTCTCCGATGGCAATGCGCACTTGAGCAATAATCTGCCATTCATCCTGGCGGGCGGCGGGTGGAAGCACGGTCAGCATCTCGGTTTCGATCGAACGCGAAATTACCCGCTGACGAATGTGTATCTCTCCGTGCTTCACCGCATGGGAGTGCAGCAAGACAAGTTCTCCTCATCCACCGGGACCTGCCGCGGATTGGAGATGACGTAAGCGTGTGACTCACGGGGTTGCGACGTTTCCCCGGCGCGCGCGAGTGATCCAGTGCGGGTCGTTTGGGGGCGACGGTCGCCTCTGTGGCGCGAAAAAATAAATTGTGTGGCTGGGGCGTAGGTGATCCTGCCAGGCGGTTCGTCTGAGAAGTGGATAGTCGATAGGTTCGGTTAGTTAACACCCCATAGCCCCTCCGCGATTCCGTGCCGGCGCCAGACGCCGGCCGGCGAATCATGCGGTCCTAATATACATGAGCCAAAGCAAACCACGTATCGCGATCATTCGTCCTGCCATGATTGCCAGCCTTGTGATTTGGACTGGCCCCCTGGTTGCGCAAACCGCACCGGCCCCCTCCGGCGCCAGCGCATCGGAAGCCGCCATCAAGCTGGATCCCTTCAGCGTGCAGGCCGACTCGGATGTCGGATTTGTTGCCGCCAGTTCGCTGGCGGGTGGTCGCATTGCCACGGCGTTGAAGGACACGCCAGTGGCGTATAGCGTCATGACGAAAGAGTTCCTCGACGCGTTCAATCTTACCGACGCCGCTGACGCTGCGCAGTACTCGGTGAACGTCCAGTATTCCACCGTCGATGGCAGCAATCAGGGCTTCGCGGCGTCGGGTGGAATGAATTCCCTCAGCGGGACGGCAACGGATCAGCCGATGCAGATTCGCGGCCAGAATACCGCGTCTCCCCAGCGCAATTTCTTTCCGGTGGGCGGGACCGCGGACAACTTCAATGCAGATCGCGTTGATGTAACCCGGGGGCCGAATTCGGTGCTCTTCGGAATCGGCAATGGCGGCGGCTCGATCAACACGAACACCAAGCAGGCGCTGGTAAACCGGGATCTGCAGGAGCTTCGGCTCCAGGTCGGGAGCTTCAACCGCTACCGGTTTACGTTGGACACGAACAAAGTCATTACCCCAAAAATTGCTGCGCGGCTAAACCTGTTGTATCAAACCGGCGACACCTGGCGGGACCACGAATGGGAGGATCGTAAGGGCCTGCATCTGACTGGGACCTATCGTCCGACCCAGCGGTTAACTCTGCGCAGTGAAGTGGAATATCGTTCCACCCGCCGGCTTCAGGCGTGGCAGACTTTGACCGACCTGCTGACAGGTTGGGATGGCAAGACTTACATCGACGGGGCCAACCCGGGTATCACGGCCAGCCAGATGGCGCAGTACGGCGTGTTCCGTTTTCCACTGCACTTCGTGAACCATCCGTCATGGGGCAATAATTTCATCAACTACGAGAACACGTACACGACCGATTCAGCCCGCTACAATGCCCCTCCCGCGCAGACCGGTTTCCTGAACGGAAAGCCCGTCAACACCGTCGGATTCGGAAACGAAACCCGTTACAACACGACTTATCCGATGGATAATCTGTATTGGAAGTCGCCGGAGCTCTACGCAGCCGTTCAGCGTGGTACCCCCTATTGGAGACTCTTCGCACCGGAAGAAAATACCCTGTGGACTGATCCCCGACACCGGGCTCCCAGCTATACTGAAGTGACCCGGTCTGCGACAGCGTATGCCACCTACACGCTTGGGGAGTCACTCTTCATCGAGGCCGCTGGTGACATCAACGAAACTCCCCGGATGGGTCGGAATGACGGTCGCCGTGGTCTGCAGGGTATGAGCATAGACATCAGTCGTGTCCGTCCGGACGGCACCCCGAATCCCGACTTCCTGCGGATGTTCAGCGACGCGATGCCTTTTGTAACTCTCCGCGAGGAGAACTACCGGAATCTGCGCCTTCAGGCGGCCTACGTGAAGGAGACCCGCTTCGGCAAGGTTCAGGCCGGGTTGATGGGTGGCTGGCAGGAGCAGCTTTCCATTGCACACGCTTCCACGCTGATGCTGCCGATCACGTTTCGATCGGCCGACGCTCGGAGTTGGAATCAACCCAACGGAAACAACGACTACTTTTACGGCCATCATCGGCGCGTGCTCGTCGATGATACGACTCCACAAGTCGGTGAACTGGCCCGGTTGATGGCCCCAGCAATTGCGATTGATCCCGTGACTGGGATCAAAGGAGCGATTCAGCCGCTCATGTCCTGGGAAAGCGCGCGGCCTGAGCTTAATAACGAGGTCACGCGTGTAAACCGGTTCGTTCAACTCGCCGCGAACATGGACCTCTTCAAGAACCGGGTGGTCCTCATCGCGGCGGGGCGGCGGGATTTGGTCAACGCCGACCAGAAACTGGGGAACGTGACCGCCGACTACCCGGCAGGTTGGCAGGGCGATTACTATACGTGGCTGCCGAAGGCGCCCAAGGACTTTGATACGCTGATTTATACGCCGAAAAATGCGGCAGGGAAAGCGACGGGCGCTCCGACGCTGGCAGTGACGCGGCCTCGTACGACCGTCAACGGCATCAACGCCCGGGCTCCCCAGTATGGGAATGATCGCTTCCAGAGCGATTACAGTCCTCCGGAAGTCGTGGTTGCCCAGAACACCTACACTCTGGGGACAGTGGTAAACGTGACCCGGAGTATCGGGTTCTATTTCAATCGCAGCACCACGTTCAATCCCACGGCCAGCGGTATTCTGGCGCGTGGATATGACCAAAAGCTGATTCCACCCACTACTTCGCTGGGTCACGATGCCGGCATCCGCTTCACACTTCCGAACGGGAAGTTTTCCGGGTCGATTGCCCGGTTTTGGGGTGAAACCAAGAATACAACTGGTGGCGGACAATCCTTCGATGTTTCGCCGATTCAAGGTTACGCCGAGTATCGCGACGTTCCGGCAGTGGGGAATCTCAACCCAATTGGCGACAACCTGAACAACATCGTGTTCGCCGGTTCCTCAACCCGCGACCGCGAGACCTGGGGCTACGAATTCGAGGGCACCGCAAACTTAACCTCTTCGTGGCGGCTGACGACGAATGTTGGTATCACCTACCTGAAGGTATCGAAGGCCTTTACGAATGTTCTTCCCGCCATTGAGGCGTTCGAACCGAGTGTGCGAAAGCAACTGCAGGAGGCGGGGATCGTGTTTGATGGGCAGAATCACGCCTCGATCAATCCCGCCGTGAACGACCCGACAAAGATTAACCAAGCCGCAGTTCAGGCGGCGGTCGCAGCGTGGAATACGCAGCACGACATCACGATCCCGACGTTGCGTGATTTGGCCGCGAGCGGCGGCAACGTCGTAACCGACACGGGTTGGAAGGCAAACCTGGCGACGGACTATCGTTTCCGGCGTGGAGCATTGAATGGCCTGAGAGTCGGCCTGGGCGTGAACTATTTCCCGCCCATGATTCTTGGCGAGCGGTCGCGGGAGACCATTCGCAATTCCGCCAATCCGAATCAGGCGATTGATGATCCCAATACCGACATCTCTTCGTTCCTGCGCTCGCCGTCGTATTTTCGGACGATGGGTACACTTTCATATACTCTCCGGCTTAACGATTCACGGCGCATCGTGCCAAAATCGATCCAGTTCGATCTGACGATCGACAATCTGTTCAACGATCATGATGTCATCTATCCGCGTGGCACCTCCAGCTCCTTCCAGGGAAGTGCGCCGACACTGATTGTCCCGCGGAGCGGCGACATCACCGACCCGTCGCGGATTCTGGTAAAAGGCACCCCGGTCTATCCCGATCCACGGAGCTTCCAGCTGAGCGCAAAAATGTCGTTTTGAGTCCCGTTGCAGCCGCGCCGTCGCACCTGCCGCCTAAATCTGCCCATTTACCAAATGCGTCTGCTCCGACTGATGTCGTGTCTTCTTCTGGGCTTAATTCCGCTCTTTTCGGCTGAAGCGCCGAAGACGGACGATGCAAGTGTGGCGGAGCTGGCAGCAGTCGCAGCAGACTTGAAGCGGTTCGAAATGTTACTGAACGACTTCAATGACGAGCGGTATAAGCCGCGAATCGTCGAAGCATTGGAAACGCTCAGGAAGCGGGCAGAGGGTCTCCGGGCGAATTTCGACCAGCAGAAATCCGACGACCTTCGCTTCGACATCAACCAGCAGGCCCAGCGCCTAGCTCGTTACCGGCAGCCGCTCATTACCCCGCCGAGGCGTGCGGCCGACCTGCAGTTGACTGCCCTCGATCCTGATCCCGCACGCCGGGAGGAAGTCGTCGCCGCGTTGGTGGCCCTTGACCGCGAAATCGCCAGACAGGCGGCGCAACTTCCCGCCGTCGGGATGACCGGGCGCGCAACGCGGGAGGAGCGACTCGCCCGTATTCGCAACAAGCGTGCGGAACTAGACCGCAACTTCACGCGGGAAGGCTGGGCGGAAATCACCCGCGCCCTGAAGGCTGAATGACCTCGATTTTCATCACCCCCAACTGACGTGCCTATGAAGCTGCTTCGTTGTCTTCTCCTTCTTCCGCTTTGCGCGGGTATACTGTCGGCGCAATCTGGCGCGGGCGGCTCCGCCACACGGCCAAAGATCACTGGCCTTGCGAAAGTCGCGTTCAAAACCAGCGACTTGGGAAAGGCGCGCTCTTTCTATCAGGAGTATCTCGGGTTGAATGTCGTCGACGCGCCTCAGGGTGCGGCCGCGGCTCATGTCCGCGTCAACGACAGGCAGATCGTGGAGCTGGTGGCCGCGCCGAACGTGCCCCTCGACTTTCCTCGCCTGGATCACGTCGCATTCGCAGTCGAGGACGTGGAGATGATGCGAATGTACCTGAAGAGTCGCGGAATCGCCGTGCCAGAAAAGCTGACCAAGAATGTTGCGGGCGACCTTTCGTTCCGCGTTCGCGACCCAAATGAAAACGTGATCGAGTTTGTGCCGCGCCAGGTTGTGTCAGTTGCCGCCTCGCCCGCCGCCATTTCCAGCCGGCTCATGCACGTGGGCGTTGCGATCGGTGACCTCGACGCGGCGCTGCACTTCTACGGCGACGTGCTCGGTTTTAGCGAATTCTGGCGGGGCAGCGGCAATCCGCAGAGTCTGAGCTGGGTGAACGTCCGTGTGCCCGATGGTAACGATTATGTGGAGTTCATGCTCTATCAGGAATGGCCCGCCTCCGATCGACTGCGCGGTTCGGAGCACATTTGTCTCGAAGTCCCTGATATGGTGAAATCGGAGGCGGAACTGAAGGGACGTGCTTTGGCGCCCAACGGTCGGGCATTGGCAAATATCCGGACTGGGGTGAATGGTAAGAGGCAGCTCAACCTCTACGATCCCGATGGTACCCGGGTAGAACTCATGGAGCCAAATACGATCGACGGAAAGCCACGGCCTCCTTCGACGGCGCCAGCGAGGAAGGGTGAACCTCGGCCCGCCGCGGCTAAACTTTAGTGCGAGACACCCGACAGCGGGGGACTTCCCGCGGCGGGCACATGGTCGAGTCCTTTTCCTGTCGAGGAAGGTCCAAAAGCGTGGCCCCTCGTTTTCAAAATTTGCTGTCAGCGGTGACTGTTGGGTTGCAGCACTTGGTAGCTGATTAGCAAGTCAGAGCGCCGCCCGCGGGTACGGGCGGCGCATTGAATTTAGGCCTTTATAAGGGCCGCAAAAATAATGGTTCCCGTAGCCCGTTCGGGCGAACGGTCCGTCTCCGTAGTTATGGACCCCATCTCACGTCGAAATTTCCTCAAGGTATCAACATTCGCCGGCCTGGGCGCGGCGGCTGGCATTGCGGTTCCCGCGGCCAGCGGACTCGTTTCCATCGACCGCACTCCGCATGGTGCTTACCCCCACCGGCTGAAAATCGCGATCGCTGACTACATGTTTAATAGCCGGTTCAAGTTGGATGGCACCTTGGGGAAAAAGGGCGGCGGTCCGGCTGGCGGTGGCGGTGGCCAGGCGAAGCAAGGCGGTGGACAAAAGGGTGCACGGAAAGGTGAGGATACTGCCAAGGCGAAGCAGTCAGCCGCTCCGGTGGTCCAAGACTGGGACTTATTCAGCTTCCTGGACTTTTGCTCAGAGTGGGGCGTCGACGGCGCCCAAATCAGCAGCTATTTCTTCAGCTCGAGGGCTGACGACTACTTCTTTAAACTCAAGCGCCACGCGTTTCTCAAGGGCCTTACGTTAAGCGGCATCGGCTCAGCCTCGAATCCTTCGATGCCGTATGGTCCGGCACGTGACGAGGACATGGCGGAAGCCAAGAAGGTCATCGACTACGCTGCGATCCTCGGGGTGACCTTCGTTCGATTTTATCCCGGTCAGGTCTTCGGCGGCGATCGAGCCGAAGGCGACAAGCGCATGATCGCCTCGTTCGAAGAACTCGGTGATTACGCGGGCAAACGCGGGGTCATTATCGGGGTTGAAAACCACGACGAAACGCCGGTGGACCGGATGGTTCCGATCATCAAGCAGGTCAACAGTCCCTGGGTGGGGATTTCGCTGGCCATCGCCAACACGGTGACGGACGCGCAACTCTGGTCGTGTATGCCGTACCTGGTAAACTATCGGCTGTGGTTTGAAGATGCCGGGCCCGACGGAAACGTCAGTCCGGCCAACTTCAAACGGATTTCCGACATCTTCCGAAAAGGGAACTATCGTGGATGGATTGTTCTCCAGCGCGAAGGCGGCGACCCCTGGGAAACCGCGCTGCCGCGGAACTTGAAACTCGTCCGAGAGTACTTCGGCGCGGTTTAAGCCCGGCATTGTTCCCGCGAGGGCTAAGCCCGTTCCACCGGTCGGGCCTTCGCGGATTGGGCCGAGCCGAGCGCAGGGGAGGGGAATGCCGACCCGGGATCCCCTGCGTTTGACGTATAGTATAGGGTCGGCGTGGCTGGCAGGATCAAGCCAGGGCGTCGCGGCAGAACTTCACGCTTTTAGTGATTTCCGCCATGCGATCGGATCCGGCCGGCACCGGGTATTCGAATTCGATGGTGGCCTGAAACGTCCACTTGTTGTCGCGCATCAAGCGCAACGCTTCCACCACGGGGGTATCGCCTTCGCCGAACGGCACGTTCGGGCCCATGTTCTTCTTCCGATCCTTGACGTGAATATGGGTGATGCGGTCGTGCCGCTTCTTCAGGTAGTCGATCGGGGAGTAGTTGTTGCCCGCGATGAAGTGGCCGAGGTCAAGATTGATGCCCATGTATTTCGAGAGGCTGATCGCGGCCTCCCAGTGATCGGGCGTGACCTTTTCGTGGCCGTGAATCCCGACATAAACTTCGTGCCGGTCGGCGAAACCCGCGAGGCGCTTGTGATCGACGTTACGCTTGGCCTCGTCGTCGATCGCCGCGATCTCGGTGGAAATCGCGCGTGCCCCCAGGCTTTTTGCCAGGGTGAACACGTAATCGAGTTCCGCATCGGCGAGCGAGTAGGTGTTATCGAGCTTGAGGATCTCGATCTTCATGCCGGCGTCTTCGTACTTTTTGCGGAACTCCACCGCGCGCTTGGGATCCGCTTTGGCCCGCCAATCACGTAGCGCAGTGGCGTTATTGGCCGCGCCCCGACCACTCGCCAGGATGGCGGCAGGCGCACCGAGGAAGAGTTCGACGGCTTGGGTGCGCAGTTCCAGGCCGTTGACCCCGACCTGAAGGCAGTTCGCGAGGATCTCGTCTCCGTTCATCACGCGGCCGCCGAATGAATAAGGGACATTGAGACCAATTTGGACACCATTGACCTTCGAATTGACCTTGCCGGCGCCAGCCGCCGAGGCGCGCGAAGCAAAGGTGGAGATAGCGCCCACAGCCGGGATAGCGGCCAGCGCGATTTTTGTGAACTGACGTCGGGTATAGGTTTTCATGGGGAAAGCGAAAGGACTGCTGGTCCGGGAAGATGCCAGCGCAGGAGCGACGGCGATGTCCTGATGAGACGCTTGTCCGGGGCGGGTCATCAATTGCGAAGTGCCTCGGGGTTGCGAAGAAAGGCTTCAATCTGAGACGAATAACTATCGGGATCCGGCTATGCCATTCGGGCCAATCGCCCCGATTCGGGCGCGTCAGGTATAAACAGCCGAGGTTAGGGCGTAGTCGTGGTTTGGTTTACGTTCGTCTGTGTCTTACGGGGTCCCACCTCAATGTATTCCCAACGTTCTCCGATGAGCCGTGCCCTTCGCAAAACCAGACCGAATCGGGACAAGTTGCATCAATTGTCCGCTCTGTGGCTGGTCCGCAGAGACTTCGGGCTTACGCGCCCGCAAGAAATTGCGTTTCGCAAGTGGCGGGAGGCGAGTCCCAGTCATAGACAGGCGGTCACCCGCCTTGGGGCCGTGTGGCGGGCCCTGCAGCGGATTCCGCGTCAGGCATGGACATAGTTCATTAGCCGGTAGATGATTCACCGCCTAATCGGCCCGGACCTTTCTGACTGCAGGAGGAAAACGTGTTCTGGCATAGGCCAGTTCGAGACCTTAGCCGTCTCTAACTTGGAAGGCGCGACGTTTCCCCCTGCGACCTTTTGCCCTCTCTCGAACCCCCCGCGTATGTGCTGTGTAGTGGCTACCCCAAGATGTCTGCCAGTGTGGCTGTGGGCCTGCGGCGCGGCGTTGAGCTTCATTGCTCCGTCCGTCCCGTGGGCGCAGACGAGTGATCAAATCGGCGACGTCATCGCCTTTACCGATCGTTACTGTTCCACCTGCCACAACGACGTCGACAAGGAGGGTGGCTTGGATCTCACCACGCTGGCGTTCACTCCGAACGACGTCTCAAACTTCAACACCTGGGTGAAAGTGCACGACCGGGTGCAGAACGGTGAGATGCCGCCGAAGGACAAGAATCGTCCGGAGACCAAGGCCACGGCCTTATTCCTTCGGGGGCTTGCTGACCGGATAGTTTCGTTTGAGAGCGATCAGGCGGGCAAGTACGGACGGGTTCAGCGGCGGCGTTTGAATCGCGCCGAGTTCGAGAATTCGCTCAGGGATTTGTTTCAGCTGCCGCTCCTCCGGGTGGGCGATCAATTGCCGGAGGACGGCGAGGTGGCTCACTTCAATAAAATCAGCAAGGCACTCGATGTCTCCCACGTGCACGTCGCCCGCTATATGAGCGCAGCGCAAGCGGCGATGCGGGAAGCCATGGCGGTGGAACTTGTGAAGCCGCCGACCACCTTGAAGCGTTTCTGGGCGCGCGATAATCTTTCGTTCGTCAATCAGGACGGCGTACCGGATCGGGGGCGGTTTCCGATCCTCAACTCCCAGGCTGACCTCAAGGCGCTGAAGCGCGAGGGCCCCCTCACGGTGGGTGGGTCGGATCCGGCGACCCGCGAGGTCGAAGCGATGGCGTGGACTCACAGCCACTACGGCAGTGCGTTTAATTCGATCTGGAATGCCTTCCGCGTGCCGGTGACCGGACGATACAATCTTCGCTTTAGCGGCTACACAGTCTGGATCGGACCGGGTGGAGCACGGGCGGTCCGGGCAGGTGCCGCCGGCCAAGGCGGACTCAACCCGGGAAGCCGGGGACGGGAACCCGAGCGTCTTTTACCGGAGGAATGGCACCTCGCCAATCATGCCGACGTCACACCCGGCCGCCGCAGCGAGGTGGTCAACGTCTACACTCGCGCCTCGCCGTCCCCCGCGATCAAAGTAGGTACGCTCGATCTCACGCCGGAGCCAAAGGTTTTTGAGCTGAGGAATGTTGAACTGGCGACGGACATGCTCCTCTTCACGGATGCGGTGCGTTTTTTCCGTTCACGGCCGGGCCTGACGGGCAACGAGCAATACACGAACCCATTGTCGCAGAACGATGGTCAACCGGGAGTGGCGTTTCGGTGGATGGAGGTGGAGGGACCGATTTACGATCAGCCCACGCTGCCGGGCTACGCGGTGCTCTTTGGGGATTTGAAGATGAAGAAGGTCGAGAGCGGAGGCGTCCGCATCCAAGTGGCGGCGCCACCTGACCCAAGCAACGGCTACGCCAAGTACGTGGGCGCTACGGGGCAGTATCTCTCGCGTCCGCGGGTTTCCGTGAATGTGGAAGTCGAGACCGCGAGCCCGGCGCAGGATGCCCACCGATTGCTGCAGTCCTTTATCGCCAAAGCTTACCGGCGTCCCATCACGGAGACCGACGTCGCGCCTTTCCTGCAATTATTTCAGAAACGCTACGAAAGCGGCATTGGGTTCGTTGGCTCGATGGTGACCGCGTATACGGCGGTCCTGGCTTCCCAGGAATTTGTCTACCTGGACGAAGGTTCCCGCGGGCCGCTTAATGACCACGCGCTGGCAACCCGGCTTTCTTTGCTCTTAACGAACGCCGCGCCGGATGCTGAACTGCGACAAATCGCCGACCGGGGCGAATTGCGGCAGCCCGGTGTCTTGCGGGCGCAGACGGATCGCCTGCTGGCGGATCCACGGTCGCAACGGTTCGTGCAGGGGTTCCTCGATTACTGGATCGAGCTGCGGAAAATTTGGGACACGACGCCGGACATGAATCTGTACGGCGATTACTTTCTGGACGACTGGCTGGTCGAAAGTGCCATCGAGGAATCGCAGGCTTTCTTTACCGAATTGCTGCAGAGGAATCTGCCCGCCCGGAATGTCGTCGATTCGGACTTCACCTTCCTGAACGAAAGGCTCGCGGTTCATTATGGCATCAGCGGGGTCCAGGGCGGAGTCATCCGAAAGGTTGCTTTGCCCGCCGAGAGCGTACGCGGAGGTATGATGACGCAGGCCAGTGTGCTCAAATTGACGGCGAATGGCTCCACGACGTCGCCGGTGCTGCGCGGCAAGTGGGTCATGGAGCGCATCGTCGGGTACGAAATTCCGCCGCCGCCGGCCGCGGTGCCGGCAGTGGAGCCGGACATACGCGGGGCCACCACGATTCGGCAGCAACTGGACAAGCATCGGGCGGACGAGAGTTGCGCGATGTGTCACCGAAATATCGATCCGCCCGGCTTTGCCTTGGAGAATTTCGACGTCCTCGGCGGATGGCGCGATCGCTACCGCGCCGTTGCCAGGGGACAGGATCCCGAGATCGGCTTTGGCAAGAACGGCTGGCCCAAGACCTATTTTTTCGGGCTGCCAGTCGATGCTCGAGGTGAAACCGTCGATGGAAGGAGCTTTGAAGATATTCGTGCCTTCAAACGGCTGCTCTTACAGGACGAGGCCCAAATTGCGCGAAATCTTGTGCGGCAGCTCGTGGTTTACGCCACGGGTGCTCCGATTCGTTTCACGGATCGGCCGCAGATTGAGGCGATCGTGCAGCGGACGCGGAGGGACGAATACGGCGTCAGGAGCATCCTCTACGAGATTATCCAGAATGACCTCTTCTTGAACAAGTGACGGCCCCAGCACCCTTCTCGCCATGAAATCAATTCACCCTCCGATGCCCGCTGCCGCTCCGTATATCGCGACGCGCCAACCGATGTCCCGTCGGTATTTCTTGCGCGGCACGGGCGTCGCCCTGGCGCTGCCGCTGCTGGATGCCATGCAGCCGCGGCTGGCTCGCGCCCAAGCCACCTCAGCGGCGAACGCCATTCCGCGCCGGGTGTTCGGAATCATGAACAATATTGGGTATCTCACGCAGAATTACTTCCCGGTGGGTTCGGGGCGTGACTACCAGGCCTCCGAATACGTCGAGTTGATTAAAGCGCACCGAAACGAGTTCACGGTCTTTTCCGGCGTAAATCTGCCGTCGGTGCAGGGTAGTCACCCGACGGAGGTGGCGTGGCTGACCGGGGCACCGAATCCCGCCAGCAGCAGCTTCCGGAATACCATCTCCCTCGATCAAGAGGTGGCTGACAACCTCGGCACGTTGACGCGCTTTCCGTCGTTGACCCTGGCGGTCAACACGCGGACCAGAGGGCTGTCGTTCACCGGCAGCGGCGTGGCAGTTCCCCCTGAGGACAAGGCGGCGGAGGTATTCAACCAGCTCTTCGTGCAGGGTTCGCCGGCCGAAATCGACGAGAAGGTCCGGGAACTCGAAGGTGGCCGCAGTATCCTCGATACGGTGAGCAGCCAAATCAAGGCACTCGAACGTGATCTGGGCTCTCCTGATCGTGAGCGGATCGATCAATATCTGACTAGTGTCAGGTCCCTTGAGGGCCGGCTGCAGGCGTCGCAAGGCTGGGAGCGAAAGCCCAAACCGGTGGTCAAGGCCGCTGAGCCGGTGGATCCGCCGAACCCCGCGCTGTTCTTCGAGAAGGTGAGGGTGATGTACGATATCGCGCTGTTGGTTCTGCAGACCGACTCGAGTCGTGCGATCACGTTGTTCATCGATGCCGCCGGAACGCCGCCCGTCCAAGGTCGGTTCGAGGTGCCGATTTCCGAGGGCTATCACGGCCTTTCGCATCACGGAAAATCGCCGGAAAAGCTGGCGCAGCATCACGTGCTGGACCGGGAGAATTTCAAAGCGCTGAACGCGTTGCTGACGAACTTGAAAGTGGTGCAGGAGGACAACCAGACCTTGCTGGATCGGACCAATGTCCTCTGGGGAACCAATCTTTCGGACGGTAACGCTCATCTGAGCACGAACCTTCCCTTCATCCTGGCCGGAGGTGGTTGGAAGCATGGACAGCATCTCGCATTCGATGCCACGCGGCCCTATCCCCTCACTAACGTCTACCTCTCGGTGCTGCATCGGCTCGGGATCGAGCGGGATAAATTCTCGTCATCCACCGGAACGTGCCGGGGACTCGAGATGACGTGAGATACCTGGATTCCGTGTAAATCCCCGGGAGTCAGACCGGGGAATCTCAACCTGATGATTTCATTCCTGCTCCGACTGTTTCTAGCCTGCACGCTTGCCGCGGTTACGTCCTCGGGAGTTGTCGCGGCGGTGCCAAGTCACGTGACGGCTTCGCTCGTCGCGGCAGACACGTCGATCGAACCGGGGCGACCGGTGCTCGTCGCGCTGCGGCTTGTCCATGACGCGACGTGGCATACCTATTGGAAAAATCCCGGCACCGGCCTGCCGACGACAATAACGTGGCACCTGCCGCCGGGCTGGACCGCGGGGGAAATCCAGTGGCCGGCGCCCCAATTGCTCTACGACTCCCGCAAGAACATCGTTGGGCATGGTTTCGAGGGCGAGGTGTTCCTTCCTGTCACTCTTACCCCTCCCACTGATCTCGCTCTCGCCCCGGAGGTAACGATCACTGCCGCAGCTGACTGGTTGATGTGTCAGGATCTTTGTATTCCGGGCAAAGCCGATCTTGCGCTCACGCTCCCGGTCGCGCGCGAAGTGCCGAAGGCGGATTCGGTTTGGAGCGCGAAAATTCACCGAACGCTGGAGAACCTGCCGCGGCCCGATCCGGCGTGGACCGTGACGGCCGCGCGCGAGGGAAAGGCGATTCGTCTGCGGGTGACGCCGGCACGGAGCACCGAGGTGCCCGCCCAGGAGCCTCACTTTTTTTCTGAAGACGGGCTGATTCCATTCGATGCGCCACAGTCCGTGGTTGCCGACGGAAAGGGCGGCTTCGTTTTCACGCTGCCAGTTTCACCGGATGTCCCGACCGGAGTAAGCCAACTCAAGGGCGTCGTTGCCTCGGAGGCTGGATGGTGGGCGGGGGGACGCCAACCTGCGTTGCGGGTCGACGCGCAGATCTCAGCCGTGAGTTTTGCGGCTACGGCGCCGGCGGCGACTGCCACCAGTCTAGTGACGACTTTGTTTCTCGCCGTGGCTGGAGGGCTGATCCTGAACCTGATGCCATGCGTGTTTCCAGTCCTTGGGATAAAAATTCTTGGGTTCGTTAACCAGGCCGGCCACCAGCGGCGGAAGGTCGTTGCCCACGGGCTGACGTTCACCCTCGGCGTTTTAGTCTCGTTTTGGTCGCTGGCTGGCGTTCTTGCCATCCTCCGAGCCGGTGGAGATCAGCTCGGGTGGGGTTTCCAACTTCAGTCGCCGGTTTTTGTTTATGGCCTCGCACTGCTCATGCTCGTTTTCGCACTGAACATGAGCGGCGTGTTCGAATTTGGTCTGCGGGCCACGGCGGTGGGAGGTGAGTTGCAGTCCCGCGACGGCTATGCCGGATCGTTTTTCACCGGAATATTGGCCACCGTGGTCGCTACTCCGTGTAGCGCTCCGTTCCTCGCCCCCGCTCTTGGAGCCGCGCTGGCGGTCTCGACGGTTGAGTCGTTCACGATCTTTACGGCGATTGGCCTCGGGTTATCGATGCCATACCTGCTGCTTTCGATTTTCCCGGCAGCCGTTAAAATGCTGCCACGGCCCGGAGCTTGGATGGAAACCTTCAAGCAGTTTATGGCGTTCCCGCTTTATGCCACGACAGCGTTCTTAATGTGGGTCTTGGCGGCGCAAACCTCGGAAGAAGGATTTCGCGGTGCCCTGTTTAGCTTGGTATTAGTGGCCATGGCTGTCTGGTCGTATGGCCGTTGGACGGCGCCGGGCGCGTCCCCCGGTCGGGTGCGGCTCGGCGTAGGTGCGCTAGTTTTTCTTGGCACCGTGGGCATCTGGTCTGGCTGGCCGCGGGGTATTTCCACCGCCGCCGACGCAGCGGCGCGCGGCGAAATAGTGTGGGAGCCTTGGAGTCCCGAATCCGTCGCCCGGTACCGCGCGGAGGGTCGGTCCATCTATGTGGACTTCACGGCGCGATGGTGTGCCACCTGCCAGACCAACAAGAAGCTAGTCTTTGCTTCGCAAGAGGTGAAGGAGTTCCTGGCTCGGGAACGGGTGGTCACACTTCGCGGAGACTGGACGAATAAGAACCCGCAAATCACGGCTGAGCTGGCGGCGTATCAACGTTCCGCTGTGCCCTTCAACGTGATTTGGCTCCCCGGTCGCGCATCCCCGGCGATTCTGCCCGAGTTGTTGACCCCGGGGATCGTGCTCGAAGCGTTTCAGCAGAACGTGCAATCGCCCGCGCATGGCACAGGAAACTAGCCGCTTTGGCTCGGCTGCCGGAATGAGGGGGCAAGCCCCAAACATGGAGATCGCCGGGTCTGGATCAGCTGCTGGCCAGCGACGGGAAAACCTTTTCCAAATAGGCCGCGCCCGCGACTCGCTCGTCTCAGAGTGTGCATGAACCGGTTCGCCCCGACCGTTCCGCGGATTGCCCCATCCTGGCCAAAACTGCTGCGCGTCGATGCGTCCTTAAAATGAAGTGCTTGCTGCCCCTTTCTCAGACACTCGCCCGATGCGGAGTATTGTTCTTCCTCGTCGGAATCGGTTATGCAGCTGCACCGGCCGGTTCGGAAGAACCTACCTCCTTCTCCCCTGAGCAGGCTCGGGCGATGGAGGTGCTTCAGACGGCAATCCTCAGGCTCGAGGACGCCTGGAAATCCAACCCCGATGTCCGGCAGAAGGAATCGGTCCGGCTCTTTATTGAGGCGCATCGCGGCCGATTCGAAAAGCTGAACAAGCTGCCGTTCGACCAAGGCAAGTACGACGAGCTGACGTTTGACGTGGCGGTGGACCTGCAGCGCATGCTGGTGTGGCTCTCGCCGCCGAAGACTCCAGCTTCAGTCTCCAAAACGGCGGTCTCGCCGGATCGATTGCTGCCCAGCGTGGCCGACCCGCATCAAGCGGAGGGCGCATCAAAGGCCGCGAACGCTGCGGTTCAAGTGGTCCGTCCCGCCCAATCAGCAAAAGGGGCGTCCGCGGTGGCGCCCGCTTCTTTCGAACCAACCGAATTCACGGACCGCTATTGCTCCAGCTGCCACAACGACGTGGATAAGGAAGGTGGGCTGGACCTCACCACGCTCTCGTTCGATTTGGCGGCGCCCGAGACGTTCACCAAATGGGTAAAGATCCACGACCGCGTGCAGGCCGGCGAGATGCCTCCGAAGGAGAAGCGGCGTCCCGGGAGTGCGGAACTGGCCGGGTTTGTGCGTGGGTTGAGCGGCACGCTTGAGCAGAAGGAAACAGCGCTGATCGCGAAAACCGGTCGGGCCACGCGCCGCCGGCTAAATCGGACGGAATACGAGCATGTCCTGCGTGATCTGCTCAGCGCCCCCTGGCTCCAACTGAAGGAGGAGATGCCGGAGGACGGTGAGGCGTTCCGCTTTAACAAAATTGGCGAGGCCCTGGACGTCTCTCACGTCCATATCACACGTTACATGCGAGTGGCGGACACGGCGCTGCGGGAGGTCATCGCCACGCAGCTGCTGCATTTGCCGACAACTGTGGCGCGCTTCTATGCGCGAGACGAATTTCTGCGCCCGCGCCCGGGGCGCGGAAAGGCCGGAGGTGGAGGGTATGGTGCGGGCAGCGACCGGGGCAAATTCCCGCTCCTTGGCAGCGGTCCTGATTTTAAGGCGCTGCAGAGTTCGCCGACGACCGCGACCCGCGAGGTCGATCCCAGCACGCGCGAGCTTGAGGCGGTTGGCTGGGTCTCGAGCAATTATGTGACGGGCTTCACCTCCGGGTGGAGTGGCTTTCGCGCCCCGGTTTCGGGCCGGTATCGGCTCCGCTTCAGCGGCTACTCCGTGTGGGTTGGCCCGACGATTGCGCCGGCTCCGCAGGCGTGGATCCACGCCGGTACGCCGCCGGCCCAGCGACCCGCGGGGGGCCCGACCTATTTCATGGCCTGGCCCGTGTCTTGGTACACTCCGAATCCCGAAGAGATATCCTTGGGCCGGCGTTCCGAACCGGTGACGGTTTATGCGAAAGGCGGAACGGCGAACCGGCTCCTCGGTGACTTCGACCTTCTTCCGAACCCGGCAACGGTGGAATTGAACGACGTCTGGCTGAACTCGGATGAGTTCATTGTGACGGATGCAAATCGATTTTTCCGGTCGCGACCGACCGGGCAGGCGGGTGGGTGGACCAACGCGTTGGCCCAAGCCGACGGCCAGCCTGCCGTGGCGTTTCGGTGGATGGAGGTCGAGGGCCCGATCCACGAAGGTGCGGTTCCGGCCGGGTACCGGCTGTTGTTTGACGAACTGCCGGTGCGAAAAACGGCAGCGAACGAACGCGGAGTAGAATTAGAGGTATCCGGTGCGGCGGCGGGTAACTACGACGACCGCGCGCCGGGTGCCGGCTCGGGGTCCATTAGCGGACTGCGCAAGATTACGGTCGATGTTGTTTCGCAAAATCCGGCGGCTGATGCCGAACGTCTCCTGCGCGGTTTCGTGGCCCGCGCCTATCGCAGACCTCCGAACGAGGAGGACATCCAACTCTTCCTTGGTCTTATTCGAAAGGAGCTGAATGGGGGCGCCGGCTTTGCCGCCTCGATGATCGCTGGCTACACGGCGGTCCTGGCCTCTCCGGGGCTGATCTACGTCGACGAGTCAGTTGGTCCGCTGGACAATTATGCCGTCGCCACTCGTCTGGCGCTTTTCCTTTGGAATTCCGAACCAGACCAGGCCCTGAAGGAACTGGCGGTGCGGGGGGAACTGCGGAAAACCGCGATCCTGAAGCAGCAGGTCGAGCGAATGCTCAAGAGTCCCAAATCGACCCGCTTCATCGCCGCGTTCTTGGACTATTGGCTCGAGTTGCGAAAGATCGACGACACCAGTCCGTCAACGACGCTCTACAACGACTACTACATCGACGATTCATTGCCCGAGGCCGCACTTGCGGAGACCCGACTCTACGTGGCGGATATGCTCGAAAGGAATCTGCCGGCCCGGAATATCGTCGATTCGGATTACACCTACCTCAACGAACGACTCGCCAGTCATTACGGCATCCCGAACGTCGAGGGCGGTGCCATGCGGCGGGTCACTTTGCTCTCTGGTTCCGTGCGCGGCGGTCTGATGACTCAAGCCAGTATTTTGAAAGTCACGGCAAACGGCACGACGACTTCGCCCGTGTTGCGGGGCAAGTGGATCATGGAGCGGATCGTTGGCTTTGACATGCCGCCGCCGCCGGCCGCCGTCCCGGCGGTTGAGCCCGATATCAGGGGGGCCGTTACCATCAGGCAGCAATTGGACAAACACCGTGCGGACGAAAGTTGTGCGATGTGCCACCGCAAAATTGACCCGCCCGGATTTGCGCTGGAGAACTTCGATGTCCTTGGCGGGTGGAGAGAGTCGTACCGTGCGACCGGACTCGCGGAGACAACCCCGGTCGGTTTCGGAAAGAATGGGTGGCCGTACATGTTTCACTTCGCCCAGCCGGTCGACGCGAGTGGCGTGATGGCTGACGGGAGGGAATTTAGCGACATCAGGGCGTTCAAACGACTGCTGCTAAGCGACGAAGAACAGATTGCTCGAAATTTCGTCCGGCAATTGACTGTCTATGCCACCGGTGCCCCGGTTCGTTTCAGTGATCGCAAGACCATCGAAGGCATTCTGGAGCGGACGCGCTCGAGTCACTTCGGGATAAAGTCCATTCTGCTCGAGCTCATCCAGAGTGAGGTTTTCCTCTCTAAATGACATCGTTCGGTTCCCTCCGAAAGTCGGTTTCGGTGTGGCTCGGACTAGCCCGTGGCGTTCGTTGGTTCGTCTGAGTTCCTAGCCAAGGCAATTTTACTCCCATCGTCCGACTAGCCTGCGATTTACTTCCCCATGCATATTCTAAAACGCCTGATTCCCCTCTGCGCCGCCGCGCTCGTGTTGGTGTGCGCTTCTGCTCCCGCGGCTCAGCCCTCGGGGGCGCCGAAGCTCCTCGAACTCGGGGCGCCCGCGCCCGATTTCAAAGGACTTCCGGGTGTGGATGGAAAAAGTTACTCCCTGTCGGACTTCAAGGCCCCAATCCTGATGGTGGTTTTCCTCTCCAACCACTGCCCGTTCTCGCACGCCGCGGAAACACGCCTGCTGCCAATGGTGCGGGAATATAAGTCCAAGGGCGTCGATGTCATTGCCATCAATCCCAACAACCCCGATGCGGTCGCTTTGCAGGAACTCGGCTACAGCAAATACAACGACAGTTTCGAGGAGATGAAGCTGTACGCCCAGGAGGCCGGCTTCCCATTTCCTTACGTTTATGACGGTGACACGCAGATTACCTCGGCTGCGTTTGGCGTGCAGGCGACCCCCCAGGTATTCCTGTTCGATCGCGAGCGTAAGCTTCGGTACGTGGGTCGGGTCGATGACTCACGGTTCGAAGATCCGAAGACCGTGAAGGTGCACGACACGCGCAACGCGCTCGATGAACTCCTGGCCGGCAAGCCGGTGACGGTGGCCAAGACCAACGCTCCTGGTTGCTCCACGAAGTGGAATAGTAAGAAGGAGGCCGAGGTTGCTGAATTCAATGCGAAGTGGGAGAGCGGCAAAGTCGAGTTGGAGACGATCGACGCCGACGGCGTCGCAGCGCTGGCGAAGAATCCTTCGAACCGGTTTCGCCTCATCAACGTGTGGGCGACCTGGTGCGCTCCCTGCGTCGAGGAATTCCCCCACCTTGTGGACATCTCCCGCCGGCTGAGCACACGGAAATTTGAATTCATCACGATCAGCCTCGACGACCCGAAGATGAGCGGATCGGCACTAAAGTTTCTCGAAAAGCATCACCAGCGTCCCTCTGACGCGCTGACGGCGATTTTGAAGAAGGAAGGACGCAACACGACCAACTATCACTATACCGGCGCAAGCACCGACGCCTTGAGCAAAGCACTGGATGAAAAATGGGACGGACCTCTGCCGCACACGGTCTTGATTGCACCCGGCGGGAAGATCATCTGGCGCCAGAATGGCCAGATCACCGACCCGGCCAAGTTGCTCGACCTGATTCTCAAGGAGCTCGGGCCGTACTACACCGAGACGGTCCGCGGCGCGCTGCACTGATTCGCGAGACGGTTCATCGGGACCAGCGGTGCGTCGCGCGGTCCCGCAGGTGAAGTCGAGCGAGCAACGTCGCGGCGGCGAATTCCCCCAGGCGTGTCTGCCCGGGGGATGGTTTGCTGCCAGCGCCTTTAGAATTCGAACTTGGCGGTCAGCATGAAATTCCGCGGCGGCAAATAACCGGGATTGCCTGGAATAGTCACGCGTGCGGGATCCGAGACGATGCCGCTCCGGGGAATGAAAGCGACCCCATGACTGGTCGAAGTGATGTTGTTCGCCGGGAAATACACCGGCCGGTTGTGCCCGAACAGGTTGTCGACGATCAAATCGAACTGGATTTTCTTCGGGCGCGACTGTGACGCGGCCAGAACGAGGACGTATGAAAGCGTGCCCGTCCCCTTGAGATAGGCAGGAGCATAGACCGGATTCGATGCGCCGACGGAAGGGTCGTCGATCGCAACGTCCGGATTGTTCGGATCCCGGATGGTGTCACCTGACCGGTCGCCGACCTGCGTCCGCGGAAAGTAGTTTAACGCAAGTCCCACCCGTACTCCCTTCCATCGCCCGTGCGTTATGCCGTAGTCCGACGCAAAATTCACCCGCCAGCCGGTGTCATTCGTGGGGCCCCGGCCGGAGAGCGTCTGGAGGAGAGGAATCGTCGAGGTTTGCAGGATATTCCATGCTTCGGCTGCGCTTCGGACTGCGGTCTGATTGATCCTGGTCGGGTCATCCACGGCAGGGTTGACCGACGCGAGATTCGTCCGCGGGTCGATGAGGACACCGGCTTCGGCTAGAATCTTTCGGACGGTGCCGTCGTGCTGGTCGATGAAGGGCTTCACGTCGAGGAAGGCCGAAGAGGTATACAACTGTGAGTTGCCCACGTTCAGCATGAGTCGCAACGAAGAGCCTACGTTGGCGGTTATCTCCGCCTCGTAACCCTTCGTATTCGTGGTCTGGGTTGAACTTGTTCCCGTGCTGAACCCGCGAATATTTCCCTGGTTTCCCTCCGCCGCGGAAAGATCGCCAATTAGCGGAGTGTCACGGAACGTCCCGTAAAGGTTGGTGAAGTTCAAACCCGCCACGCCAAAGCCAGCGGGAGCGCCCTTCGTCCGGCCTTCGAACCATCCCAGACTGGCGGAGAGCTTACCGTTCGGAATCGTCACGCGGAAGCCGGCGTCGTGACCAACCGAGCGCGTGGGTGGAATCAATTGGCCGTACACATCGCGAATCAGAAGGCCGCTCGCAGGATTGAAGGTCGTGCTGCGGTTTACGTAGATCCCGAGCGATTTGGTGACGTTTACGACCGCTCCGAGTGTGCCGGTATTGGCGTGGCTGCTGACGTCGGGGGGGCTGTAGTCCGAGCGGAAGCGGTCGGCTTCGTACTGCGGTGCCGCCACGTTCACCCCGTCTGCATTACGAATCCTGGGCCGGGTGTCCGCAATCAATGCGGGCCCGGTTGCCCGGCCCGCGGCATCCTTGGGCAGATACGTCAGCGATTCATAGTCCGGCGGCGCATCTGGCAGGCCGAGGATATAGTCGCCGCGCCAGCCGGCAGGGTAGTCGGGTGCGATCCGGTTCAGGTGCTGGTTGACGCGGATGAGGTCACGACGTGCGGCAGCGATGAAGACGAGCCGGTTCGCGAACAGATCCAAGTTCGTGGCCAGTTGGAGGAACTTGTAGTTCTTGACGGCTTGGTTGCTGTAGTCCGGCCGGCGCGACTCATACGCGACAATCGGCCGGACAGAGGTGCGGATGCCAGTTACCGGATCCAGGGTTTCGATTGGCGTGAGCGAAGGCCGGCCGAGTTGCTGCCGATCCCGATCATTGAGATAAACGCGCCGGTAATAGCCGAAGATATTGTTGTCCGGGACATCCATCCAGACCCGTGCATCGGGCGCAATCGACGTCAGTGGGAGAATCAGGGTGTCCGCTCGCGCATCGCTGACCTGATTTTGCGAGCCGGCCATGAGCCCGGCCTGGACTTTTCCCGCTGGCACCTTCCTGGCGTAAGCGACATGCGCGCGCAGGCTGGCGAAACGTTCCGCGCGATACGCATTATAGGTCAGTGAATCGCTGTAGGCCTCGAGGAAGTGAGGGTTTGGCCGGCCGTCGGGCAGCAAACGGTCGAGGTCGAGGGAAAGCCGCTGCAGGCCCCGTCGCCCGTCGTTTCGGCCCTGACGCGGCGAGGAATTCAGATCGGCGGCCAATTCAACGAACAGCGATTCCCCGCGGTGGTAGGACAAATAAACCGCCACGTCGCGCGCCAGTTCCTGGTAACTCGGTTGATCATGCTTGGGGTCATCCCAGAGCGAGTTCTCCTTCGGTGAAGGGATTCGGAAATATGGAGATCCTGCCAGCGGGCCCGAGTAGCGGTAGTTCAGGTCCCAGACGTCGCGTAAGGCGTAGGAAGCCGGGCTCATGGCATTGGCAGCATAGCCCACGGTTCTGACTGGCTGACCGGCCACATAGCTGGTCGCGGCCGGATTCGCATCATACTTGGCGAACGTGGTCGTGAAATGGTTTTGAAAGTTCATCACCACGCCTCCGAAGTCCGGCCGCCCCACGAAGGTTTGGGGGAAGCGGGCGAGCCCCGCCCGGGCCATCTGACTCGTGGTCAGGCCAGCATCCGGGCCATTGGGAATGGTCACCCCATCCCAGGCCGAGAGGTGATCGAGGTAGTTCCCCCAAGCCGTCAGTCGGGAGACCTTCCGGTACTCCGCTTCGGCCCGAATGTTCAGCCACGGCACGGGCTCGTAAGTCGCGGTGACGTGTGCGCCCGTGCGATCCTCCCACTCATGTTCACGCCACGATGCGCCAGACGCCCATAGGAGATTTGTCCGGATCGCGAGTTTGGGAGAGAAAGTTTGGTTGATGTCTGCCGTGGTGCGCAGCCGGTCCCAGCTTCCAGCCTGCAGACGCAGCGTTGTGAAATTTCGACCCAGCATCGCTTGCTTCGTCACGCTGTTGAGGGCTCCGCCTCCGCCGCCGGCGCCGAACAGGACGGAGTTCGGCCCGCGCGTGAAATCAATCCGATCCAGGTTGAAGCTGTCGGGCGTGTTGGCGTACGGGAAGAAATTGCGCAGGGCCAGGCTCGACGCCTGGCCCCGGATCATCAGCGGCTGTTGCGCCTGCGACGGGAGTTGCCCCGCCGCACCGGACGTGGCGAACCCCTGCATGCTTCCATCGCCGGGATTGTAGGTCACGTTGACGGAGAACTGGGAGGCGTCGGCCGCGTCGTTCAGGTTGAAGGCGGCAAGGAATTCCTGGGTGACGACGCTGTAGGCAACCGGGGTGTCCTTGAGCGGAGTGGCCAGGCGCGCGCCGGCGAGAGATCCCGCTGCGACGAATCCGACGTCGGCGTCGCCGGTGACCGAAAATGGATTCATCCGAATCGGCCCGTTGTCATCGGCGGCACCTTCGCGGACAGACTCGGGACGGTCCTCCCGACCACGTATAAGTCGGTTAACGACACCGGTGATTTGCTGCACGAGCGACTTCGGTGCTGGATCGACCTCCGGAGCCGATTTGGCCTTGGCGCGCGCTGCTGTCGGCCGGGCAACGAGGAGAGCTCCACTGCGGTCTTCCTTGATCGACAGTCCGGTGTTGGCAATCAGCCGCTCCAAGGCTTGCCGCTCGGTGAAGCGGCCGTCGACGGCGTTCGTGGTAATCCCCTGCAAATCCCGCGCGAAAAAGATGAGTTCGATGCTGGAGGAGGTTGCGAACTCCCGCAGTGTCACCGTCGCGCTGCCGGCCGGGAGGTGGTATTCGTGCGACGGAAGGAGTTCCGCCGCCAAGATCCTGCTCCAAAGGCTGAACATAATCAGCCCGCACCTCATCAACCCTGGGAGAGTTAACGTGAGGTCTCTCGATCGTACACGGGACGGGGTTAGGTTCACATGCTCGGCTCTGGCGAAAGGGCTTCCTATGCATGCCCGCGGGTGGCGGACGGTGTCGATCCGCCGGAGGGGTAACTATCGCTGTCGGCGCAGAACGATTCGATCTGGCTCGGAGCGATCTACGACGACGCCGAGGTCAGCAGACTCAAGGAGTCGGAGCAAGCCATCCAGGTTTTCGGTGCGGAAACTTCCGCTCACTGGTTGACTCACGAGTTCGGGATCCACGATTTCAATTTGTTGTCTGTTTCGCTGGTTGAAGCGGGAGACCACGGCGCCCAACGGCATATCGACGAATGCCTCCTTTGCCACCTGCCAGGACAACTCCGTCCGAATCTCCTCCGGAGACATTGCGACAATCGTCGGAGAGATCCCTGCGACGCGCGAAACCACCATTTGCTCCCCCGCCGCGAGCAGCGGCGTCGAGTCCGCTTCATTCCGGCTGGTCATGGAGCCCAGGTTCTCGTGGCTACGAGCCACCTGGACCCGGCCCTCGGTGACCAGCACTTCAATCTTCTCGCTCCGGAGGCGAACATTGAATGCCGTCCCCACCGCCGAAACCTCCGTGCCGGCAGCGGCCACCCGGAAGGGCCTGACCTTGTTCGGCACCACGGCGAAGTGAGCTTCGCCGGCTTCGAGGGTGACCCGCCGCTCGCGCGTGGTGAAAGCGATCGAAAGTCTCGTCCCTCCGTTGAGCTGGACGGTGGATCCGTCGGACAGGGTGATCTTTTCGTAGACTCCGGCGACCGTGGCATAGGAATGCGATTCGATCCGTTCCGGGATCGCGTTTTCTCCGGCCGGCCGGCGAAACCACCATACAGCTGCGAGCGCAGCGCAGGCGGCCAGGCCGGAGGCAAAGAAGATGGCGCGATACACTCCAGCTCCGCGTGAGCGGGGGGCAATTGTCGTCACGTCGGAATCGAATCCGCGCAGTTGCTGGAGGGCGGACCATACGGCATCAAGCCGTGCCACCGCGGCGCGGTGGGCGGCATCGGCAGCACACCACGCTTCGAACTCCCGCTGCTCCGCGGGAGTGAAGCCATTGTCACGCAGGGCGAGCCACTCCGAGGCCTTTGCCTCCGTGCGTTCTTTGTCCGGAAAGGAACTCATGGTTCGGTCTTGTCTACCTTCCGGCGTGCCAATGAAACACCTCTGGACTCAAGAAAGTCCGCACTCCGCCTCATACCTTTCGCCAGTTGATTCTTCACCGTGTGCTCTGAGACCCCGAGCTTGGCCGCGATTTCCTTCTGCGAAAGGCCATGGCGGAGCCGCAGGGTCATCACCTCCTGACAGCGGAGAGGCAGGCTTTGGACCGCCTCCGTCAATAGTGCGATTTCTTGTTTCTTGTTCAGCGTTTCAGCCGCATCCGGGCTATCTACGTAGACGGACAAGTTCTCCAAGTTGGCTACGCCGTCGATCGAAACGACCTTGCGCCGGCGGACGAAATCGAGGGCCGCGTTGCGGGCGGTCGTAAAGAGAAATGCCTTTGTGTGCATTATCTTGCCGAGTCTCCGGGCGTGTAAGAGCCGGCTGAAAGACTCCTGCACGAGGTCGTCTACGTCGCGCAAAGAAGGAAACGCGCTTCGCAAATACGCGCGAAGCGTCCCTTCATGTGGCTTCACTTCCTCGTTGAACCAACGAGCGGGGTCACTCTGGGGTTTGCTCAATCCGGGCCAAAAATTGCGTCTTCACTGAGGAGTGAGGCGAGCGAATTGTCCGGTCGGGGAGGAAAATTTAGCCGCGAATTGAGATAGTCCGGGATGGCCTCTCGTTCGTCTAAGGTCAGTCCATTTGCTGTGCTTCAGTGTGCGGGCGCCCTGATCGCGGACAATGAGCGGGTTGCGGTGGCCATGTCCGTGAGGAGAGGAAGTTCTCGCGTGCTGCGGTTAAAGTCCGCTGCTCACGCCGCGGGCTACGACGGCAACTTCGAAATCCAAGCAGAAGGCATTCGCTCGGTTTTCCTCGGATCGACTCGACCAGAAGGCAATCCAAGGATGGCCCTCGTTCGGGCCGAACCTCCTCCCCCGAGGACCGAGCAAGGCATTGCCGCCCATCGGCGGCGGTGAAATGGAACTAGCCCGCGACCTGACTCGTTTCCTTCCAACCCCAACGATAACCCCGCCTTTGCGATGTCCCTGCACTGCTTCCGCCTCGGAAAATTTCTTCGACTCATCTGGCTGCTCGGCTGCGCCCTCGGTTCCTCGTTCGCCCAAACCCCACCGCCGCCGCTGCTGGTCTTCTCGGGCGCCCCGGCCGCGCAGTGGATCGCGCATCCCACGGATTCGGGAGACGCGTATGGAGTCTGGCACTTTCGTCGCGTCATCGATCTGCCGAGCCGTCCGGACAAATTCATTGTGCACGTTTCCGGCGACAACCGGTACCGGCTTTTCGTCAATGGCCGGTCCGTGGGCACGGGACCCGAGCGCTCCGACCTCGCGCATTGGCGTTATGCCACGCTGGACCTCGCGCCGTTTCTCACCGCGGGACGCAATGTCCTTTCGGCGGCCGTCTGGAATTGGGGGCCAACCCGCCCGGTTGCCCAGTTCAGCCGGCGCACGGGGTTTCTGGTCCAGGGAAACAGTCCTGGAGAAAGTGGGGCGAATACGGGCGCGGCTTGGAAGGTACTGGCCGATCCCGCGTATTCGGTCGTCGCGATCGATCCCCGCACGATCGGCGGTTACTACGCCGCCCCTCCGGGGGAAGCGGTCGAGGCGGCGACTTATCCCTGGGGTTGGCAGCGTCTCGATTTTGATGACCAAAGCTGGGCCGCGGCCAAGCCCGTCGTGCCCGGCCCCGGCGCGCAACTCCAGCTTCGCGGCACGCAACCGTTCGGCGAGGCCGGCGGCTGGCAACTCGTGCCCAGCATCCTCCCGCCCATGGAGGAGAAACCCCTGCGCCTCGCTCGGGTTCGTCGCGCGGAAGGCGTGCCGGCCAGCGATGCATTTCTCCGTGGTGCGGGCGACCTCGTCGTTCCGCCCCGTTCCCGTGCGGTGCTGTTGCTCGATCAGGACTATCTCACCAACGGCTATGCGGTCCTCGAAACGAGCGGGGGCGCCGGCGCTACGATCGAGTTGATCTATGCGGAGTCACTCAAGGATGCGGCTGGAAAGAAAGGCCATCGCGACGAGATCGAGGGCAAATCCATCACGGGACTGCGCGATCGCTTCCGTCCCGACGGTGGCGACCATCGCCGGTTTCAGACGCTCTGGTTCCGGACCTACCGCTACGTTCAAGTCGAGATCGCCACTGGAGATCAGCCGCTGCGGTT
>CANJCM010000027.1 GCA_947472765.1 Opitutia bacterium | reverse complement strand
TCGGCGGCATCGCGACGCTCGACCTCCGGCAGACTCGCACTGACCGCAGTCACGGCGAGCAGCCGGCCGCCGGATTCGCGCCGGACCTGTTCGGCGGTCCAGAGGAGAAAGGCGCTGTCGGTCCCGCCGGAAAACGCGACAATCAGGCCCGATTGGAGCCGCGGACGCAGGAGGGTTTGCAGCGCGCGATACTTGAGGCGCAGCTCCTCCGGCAGATTTTCGGGCGAACGCATGAAAAGGTCGGCGGTTTTAGGGAGCGGCTATGGAAATGGGAAGTCCCGACTAAGGGAACGAAGGCTGCCGCCCGCCGGACAGCAGTTGAACCGCCGAGACGCCGAGACACCGAGCAAACTCCGACCTCTCGGTGCGTCCGTGTCTCGGTGGTGAATCGACTGAAGTGGCGGCCTTCTTACTTGGCGTTCGGCGCGGCGATCGTAACGGCATCACCCGCGCGGAACAGCGCGTTGGGATTCACGATGACCGCCGTCTTGGGCGTCAGGGCGGCGGACGTGACCTCGACGGTCGAGCCGAGATTCCGGCCGAGGCCGATGTCGACGAAGCTCACTTTGCCGCCTTGCACGGTCGCAAGGGAGTTCTGTCCCGCGCGGCTGACGACCGTATTGGTCGGCACGAGAAAGGTGCCGGGTGCCGGCACGAGTTCAAAGATCGCGGTGCCGGTCAGGCCGGCGGGGAGCACCAGTTCGGGGTTTTCCACCAGCAGCTCGACGCGCATCGTGCCGGCCGCCGGATCGAAGACGCGGCTCGACCGGGCGACGGTCGCGGCAAACGTTCGGCCGGGAAACTCCCCGAACCGGATTTGGGCGCGAGTGTTGGGCTCGAGCCGCAGGGCGAGGTCCGGCGCGGCGCTGAGCGCGAAGCGCAGCGTGTCGATGCGGACGAGATGATAAAGCCAGCCTTCCGCCGTGGCGGCATCGCCGCGCACGCGATCACCGCGGTCGAAATTCCGCGCGGCCACCACGGCGTCGAAGGGCGAGCGGACCGTGGCGAAATTCAACTGCTCCTCGAAGCGGGCGAGATCCGACCGCGCCACGCGGAGGGCGGCCTCGGCGATGTCGGCGTTGGCGGCGCGCTGGTCCGCCTCCTCGCGGGAAATGGAATTCGCCGCCATCAGCTGCGTGGCGCGTTGCGCGAGCGTCTTCGCGTTCGCCGCGCGGGCCTCGGC
Source organism: Opitutia bacterium (assembly GCA_947472765.1). Classification (GTDB taxonomy): domain Bacteria; phylum Verrucomicrobiota; class Verrucomicrobiia; order Opitutales; family Opitutaceae; genus ER46. The sequence goes on along the minus strand of CANJCM010000027.1, from coordinate 50,053 downwards.
CTGCTCGACGTTGGCGCGTGAGGACTCCACAGCCCGGGTCAAATCCGGCACGTCGACCACGGCGAGGATGTCGCCGGCCTTCACGCGATCGCCGATGTCGAACCGGCGTTCCTTCACGATGCCGGTCGCCCGGGTGAAAATCCGCGCGGACTCAATTGGCTCGGTGCGCCCCGGCACCGAATAGGCGGCGGCCTTGGTGGCCGGGATTGGCGCCACGGTGCGCACGACCGGCGGAGTGGCGGGAGCTGGTGGCGTCTGGGCCGCGAGCCAGGGAGCCGCGACCAGCGACAGAATCAGGAGATGAAGCGAACGGGAGCGGGCGATCATGACGAAGGTGTGAGGACGCGTTCGGGAGCGGCGGTGACAGCGCGGATGGTGGGAGCGGGCGCGCCGGTCGATTTTGCGGCCGGCGTGGAGTGCCGGGTCCGGCCGCGAGCGATCGCGAACGCGACCGGGACGAGGAAGAGCGACGCCCACGTGCCAAAGACGAGGCCGCCGATGACGGCGCGGCCGAGCGGGGCGTTTTGCTCGCCGCCCTGCGCCGCGCCGATGGCCATCGGAATGACGCCGAGAATCATTGCGAGTGCGGTCATCAATACGGGACGAAGACGCGTGGTCGCGGCCTCGATGGCGGCGTCGTAGGCACTCAGGCCCGCGTCGAAGCGGTCGCGGGCGAAGCTGCCGACGAGCACGCTGTTCGCGGTCGAGACGCCGACGACCATGATGATGCCCATGAGGGCCGGGACGCTGACCGGCGTGCCGGTCACCCAGAGCGCAAACACGGCGCCGGAGACCGCCACCGGAAGTCCGCTGATCGCGACAAACGGCAGCGACCATGACTGGAAGTTCACGACCATGACGAGAAACACGAGGACGGCGGCGAGTCCGAGACCACCGATGAGTTCCGCGTAGGAGGAGCGCATCAGGGCGGCCTGGCCGGCGAGTTCGATCCGGTTGCCCGGCTTCAAGCGGGTGCGGATGTCCTTGAGGATTACGTCGAGGTCCCGGGATACGCTGCCGAGGTCGCGGCCCGCGACGTTCGCGACCAGCGTCATCGTCGGGAGCAGCGTCGTGCGGGAGATACTCGCTGGCGACCGCTTCTCCGTGATGGTGGCGAAAGCCCGCAGCGGCACCGGCGCTCCGCCGTTGCCCGGGCGCACGGTGAGATTAAGGAGCTGCTCTACCGAAACGAGATTGGCCGGCGGCGCGATGACCTGGACATCGTAGGAGGTGCCGACGCTGGCATCCGCCCAGACGTTCGAGGCGATCGAGCCCGCACTGCCGAGGGCGGAGAGGAGCGTCGTCGCGGCGTCCTGCTGGCTCACGCCGAGGGTGGCGGCGCGAATGCGATCGATCCGGACGGCGTAACTCGGTTGATCGAGCACCTCGCGCACATCGACGTCGACGGCGCCGGGAACTTTCGAGAGCCGTTCCTTCAGTTCGCGGGCGAGGGCAAGGTTGCCGGGGACATCACGGCCGAGGAAACGCACCTCAAAGGTCGTCGCCGCGCCGGAGGCGAGCGTCTGGCTGGTGGCATCGGCGGGCCGGAAGAAGAAGCGGACCTGCGGAAACTTCGCGATTAGCATCGCGCGGATCTTTCCCTCGTACGACACGGTCGGAGCATGCCGGCCGTGCAACTGGATCAGGACTTCGCCGTCGGAGGAGGTGATCGACGCGGTCTCGATCCAGGCCTGGTTCACCGCGGCGGGGGCCCCGATGTTCTCGACGACGAACTGCAGTTCCCCCGTTGGAATGAGGGTGCGAATCTCACGCTGGATGTCCGCCAGCGTGTTCGCGGTGTCCTCGAGACGAAGTCCGCTCGGCAGGCGCACGAACAGGCGCATCAACCCGGCGTCGGTCTTGGGGAAAAACTCGCGACCGGCCTTCCATGTCGCGAGGAGACCGAGGCCCACTGCGAGGCCAACCGGAATCAGGATGAGGCTCTTGCGGGCGAGCAACCGCTGCAGCCAGCGCTTCTGGCGGATGGAGACCAGGTCGATGCCGTGTTCGATCGCATGATGGAGCCAGGCGAGTCCGCGCGGCGGCTGGCCGGCGGCCCGGCGCTCGGCCTCCTGCTCGGCGGGCAGCAGAATAGAAGCGAGGGTCGGCACGAGCGTGCGGGCCAGGACGTAACTCGCCGCCATCGCGAAGACGACCGCGAGGGCGAGCGGACGAAACACATCCGCCGCCGTGCCGCTGAGCAGGAACACCGGCAGGAACACGATGCAGATGGCGAGCGTCGAGACGAACTCGGGAAACGCGACCTCGCGGGCGCCGTCGACGATCGCCTGGTGGACGTCCTTGCCCAGCGCGATCTGGCGCTTCGTGTTTTCGATTTCGACCAGTGCGTTGTCGACGAGGATGCCGATGGCGAGCGAAAGGCCGCCGAGCGTCATCAGGTTGAACGTGGAGCCGACGAGGTAGAGGCCGAGCACCGAACAGAGCAGGGCGAGCGGGATGGATGTGAGCACGATCGCGGTCGAGCGCCACGAGCCGAGGAAAAGCAGGACGACCAGCGCGACGAGGCCACCGACGAGGAGAATCTCGTGCTGCACCGCGCTGACCGCGGCGCGGACGAAAATTGATTGATCGAAGATGGGCTCGACGCTGACGCCCGGGGGCGCCGCCAGCCGGATCTCCGGCAGCCGGGCGCGGATGCCGTCGATGATGTCGACGGTTGAGGCGCTGCCGAGCTTCAGGATGGAAACGATGCAGGCGTTCTGGCCGTCGAGTCGTGCGATGTTGGTGATGACGGCCTCGCCGTCGCGGACGTGGGCGACGTCGCGGAGGAGCACCGTGTTGCCGTTGATGGAACGCAGCGGCAGGTCGAGAAACGCGTCGATGGTTTCCGGGCTCGCGTTGATTTCGATCGGGAGTTCGCGGCTGCCCTCGCGGATCGTGCCGGCGGGGAGGGTCAGGTTCTGGCGGGAGACGGCGTTGGCGACCTCCCCGGCGGAGAGGCCGAACGTGTCGAGGGAGCCGGGATCGAGGTCGATCATCACCTGCCGCTGCGCGCCGCCGTAGGGCAGGGTGATGCGCATGCCCGGGATGCTCTGGAGCTGGGCGCGGAGGTTGAAGCGGGCGTAGTCGAAGAGCTGGCCGTTGCTCATCGAGTCGGACGCGACGACGAGCTGGATGATTGGAACGCTGGAAGGCCGCGTGCGAATGACGAGCGGCGGTACCGTGCCGGGCGGCATGCGCCGGATGATGGCCTGGGAAATGGCCGTCGCCTGCGCCACCGCGGTCGACATGTCGGCATACGGCTGGAAGCGGAGCTTCACCAACCCGATGCCGTTGGAAGTCTCGGAGCGGATCTCGGCGAGGTCGTCGACGTTGTTCATCGTCGCCGTTTCCGAGAAAGACGTGAGCTTCGCCGCCATGTCGGTGGCGTTGAGGCCACCGTAGTTCCAGACCAGCAGCAGTTCCGGGCTATCGACCCGCGGCAGGATGTCCGTCGACATCTTCCGGCTGCTCAGGACGCCGAACAGGAGGATGAGGATCGCGAAGACGGCGACGGTGTACTTGTAGCGGAGAGCAAAGAGGACGATCCACATGGATGGAGAGGACGGACGCTGCTAGAGCCGTGCCGGTTGCGCAAGGGAGCCGTTTTGGGTTCTGAGTTTTGAGTTCTGCGATGGGACGACGGACGGCAGACGGCGGACCAAAGACGATAGACCACGGACAATGGACCATAGAACGCGGACGACAGACCACAGACGGCGGACAACGAACTCCAAACTCCAAACTCCAAACTCCAAACTCCAAACTCCAAACTCCAAACTCCCATCCTTTGAACGCAGAGGACACAGAAGTTAAGGGAGGACGCAGAACGGCACCATTCAGTTGAACCACAGATGGACACCGATGCACACAGATGGGGAAGACCCCGGCCATCGCCCACCAAACGGTGTGCCTGATTTCTAGCCGCCCGGTGTTATCGGCGCATCTGAATCCGTGTCCATTTGTGTCCATCTGTGATTGTTTCCACTGCATAGATCGGGCTCCAGAGGGGACCTTCGGAACGCGGTTCGAAAGGTCCCCTCTTGAGCCGGAACGACGCAGTTGAATGTAGGGCCGGCGCTCGCCGCCGGGCCTTTTCTCGAATGAAAGCTGTGGCCCGGCGACGAGCGCCGGCCCTACACCGATCAGTGACTCTCCATTTTCTCGTGCTCGTAATCGTTATCTTTCTCGTTCTCTCAAATCGACGGCCGTGCCTCCCGAGAACGAGAACGATTCCCGGGGCCTGCTCTCAGCACGACCCCGACCACCCCGTGGCAAATATTCTTGCCTCACCGGTCCCCGGAGCGCGTTTTGAGCCGGTCATTGCCCTGAATTTCCTTACCCCGCATCCTCCCGCGCATGTCTTCCTACAAGGCTGGTCGGCACTTCCTGCAGATTCCCGGACCGACCAATGTTCCGGACCGCATCCTGCGCGCGATTGACCGGCCGACGATCGACCATCGTGGCCCGGACTTTGCGAAGCTGGGGAAGGAGTGCCTCGAGGGCATGCGGGCGATCTTCCAGATGGGGAGCGAGGGCCACGTCATCATCTATCCGGCGAGCGGCACCGGCGCCTGGGAGGCGGCGATCGTCAACACCCTCTCACCGGGCGACCGCGTCCTCATGTTCGAGACCGGCCAGTTCGCCAGCCTCTGGCGGCGCATCGCCGACAACTTCGGCCTGCAGGTGGATTTCGTCCCCGGCGACTGGCGCCATGGCGTGCCGATGGACGTGCTGGCGCAGAAACTCGCCGCCGATCCGGGCCACGCGATCAAGGCCGTGATGTGCGTGCACAACGAGACCTCGACCGGCGTGACGACGAAGATCAGCGAGGTGCGGCGCATCATCGATGCCGCGAAGCATCCGGCGCTGCTGATGGTCGATACGATTTCCGGACTCGGCAGCGCGGATTATCGTCACAGCGAGTGGGGCGTCGATGTCAGCATCGCCGGTTCGCAGAAGGGTCTGATGCTGCCGCCCGGACTCGGGTTCAACGCGATCAGCCCGAAGGCGCTCGCTGCCTCGAAGACTTCGAAGTTTCCCAAGGCCTACTGGTCGTGGCACGAAATGATCGCGGCGAACCAGAACGGGTTCTTCCCGACGACGCCCGCCACGAATCTTCTCTTCGGTCTGCGCGAGGCGATTCACATGATGGTGCACGAGGAAGGCCTCGCCAACGTGTTCAAGCGTCACCAGCGCCACGCGGCGGCGACGCGCGCGGCGGTGCAGGCGTGGGGGCTCGAACTCCTGCCGCTCAATCCCGAGGAATACAGCCCGGCGCTGACGGCGGTCATGATGCCCGCGGGCTTCAGCGAAGTGGATTTCCGGAAAGTCGCGCTCGAGAGCTTCGACCTCTCGCTCGGCGCCGGCCTCGGCAAGGTGACGGGGAAGGTTTTCCGGATCGGTCACCTCGGCGACTTCAACGATCTCATGCTCTGCGGCACGCTGTGTGGCGTGGAGATGACGCTGCAGAAAGCCGGCGTCCCGAGCCGGCCGGGTGGGGTGACCGCGGCGCTGACTTATCTGGCGAGCCGTTGAGATTTTGGATTTTGGATTCTTGATTTTGGATTGGTCGGCGACGCCGGCGTTGAGAAGGCCTTTCGCGCCTTGAAGGTGGCCCCTGATTTAGGAGAGCGCCATCCCTTCATCTGTGGTTGTCCGGTCTGGCATCTGCGAAACATGCGGCCCGGCGCGAGCGCCGGCCCTACAGCTCGAAAATCCAAAATCGAGAATCCAAAATCCAAAATCCTCTGAATTGATCCGGCCCCCGGCCGCCCTCACGCTACTCTGATCCAAATGTCCACCGCGACCGCCCCCAGCCCCGCCCCGGCCAAGTTGCCGCCCAGTTCCCACGCCACGCCGATCGATTCGTTCGCCGAGGCCGCCGCGCTGGAAAAGGCGCTTCGGGCCGCGATTGAGGGCGAAGTGCGCTTCGACCGGGCCTCCCGTGCTGCGTACGCCGTCGATGCCTCCAACTACCGGCAGTTTCCGATCGGACTCGTCGTGCCGAAGACCGAGGCGGACGTCATCAAGACCGTCGCGATCGCGCGGAAGTTCAAGGCGCCGATCCTCGCGCGCGGCGCGGGCACGAGTCTCGCCGGCCAGGCCTGCAACGTCGCCATCGTCCTCGATTTCTCGAAGTACCTGAACCGGATCGTCGAACTCAACATCGAGCAGCGGTTCGCGCGCGTGCAGCCGGGCATCGTCCTCGACGTGCTGCGCGATGCCGCCGAGGAAAGTCATTTCACCTTCGGTCCCGATCCTTCGACGCACAACCGCTGCACCATCGGCGGGATGATCGGCAACAACTCCTCCGGCGCCCACGGCCTCATGGCCGGCAAGGTCCAGGAGAACGTCGAGGAACTGCGGATTCTCCTCTACGACGGCACCATTCTCACGGTCGGCCGCACCTCGCCCGAGGAACTCAAGGCGATCATCGCGGCCGGTGGACGCCGCGGTGAAATCTACGCGGGACTGTTCGGGCTTCGAGAGAAGTACGGGAAACTCGTCCGCGAGAAGTTCGCGCAGATTCCGCGGCGCGTGTCGGGTTACAACTTCGACGAACTCCTCCCCGAGACGCCGTTCAACGTCGCCCGCGCCCTCGTCGGCAGCGAAGGCACCTGTGCGGTCATCCTCGAGGCCAAGCTCCGGCTCGTGCCGAGCCCGAAGGTGAAGTCGCTCGTCTGCCTCGGCTACAAGGACGTCTACGTCGCCGCCGAAGCCGTGTGCGATCTCCTGAAGTTCAAACCGATCGCGCTCGAAGGTTTCGAGGGCGCCGTGCTCGACGTCATGCGTCAGCGGAAACTGCAGCTCGACAACATCGCCCTCCTGCCGCCGGGGAACGGTTATCTGCTGGTGGAATTCGGCGGTGACACGGTGGCCCAGGCCGACGCCGAAGCCGACAAGCTCGTCGCCTGGCTGCGGACGCAGGCCGATGCTCCGGCGATCAAGGTGGTGCGCGACAAGGGCGAAGTTGGACGCATCTGGAAGGTGCGTGAGTCGGGCAACGGCACGACGACCGTGATTCCCGGCCTGCCGTCCGTGACGCACGAAGGCTGGGAGGACGCCGCGGTGCATCCGCGCGTGCTCGGACCGTATCTCCGGGACTACAAGGCGCTGCTCGCGAAGTTCGGCTACCAGGGCTGGTATTACGGCCACTTCGGCGAGGGCGTGGTGCACCAGCGGGTGACCTTCGATCTCGAAAGCGAAAAAGGCGTGCGCGAATTCCGGCGGTTTCTCGAGGAGGCGGCGGACTTGGTCGTGCGCTATGGTGGATCAATTTCCGGCGAACACGGCGACGGCCACGGCCGCGCGTTCCTCTACGACAAAATGTTCGGCCCCGAGCTCGTGCAGGGCTTCCGCGAATTCAAGCGGCTCTGGGATCCGGAGAACGGGCTGAATCCGGGCAAGGTCGTCGATGCGCATCCGCCCGAGGCGTTCCTGAAGCTCGGCGCGGACTACAATCCGGCGCGGCCGAAGACTCACTTCTCGTTCCCCGACGATCAGGGTTCGCTCGAGAAAGCGACGCAGCGCTGCGTCGGTGTCGGTGCGTGCCGCAAGCTCGATGCGGGCACGATGTGTCCGAGTTACCAGGTGACGAAGGAGGAGATCCACAGCACCCGGGGTCGCGCGCATCTGCTGTTCGAGATGCTGCAGGGCGAGATCATCAAGGGCTGGAAGGACCCGGTCGTGAAGGAATCGCTCGACCTCTGCCTGTCGTGCAAGGGCTGCAAGAACGAGTGCCCGACGGCCGTCGATATCGCGACGTACAAGTCGGAGTTCCTCTCGCATCACTACGAGGAGCAGCGGCGTCCGCTGCATCACTACGCGTTTGGCTTCATCGATCGCTGGGCGCGGCTGGCGTCGCATGCGCCGCGGTTGGTCAACTTCTTCGCGGCGGCGCCGGGGATCCGGCAGCTGACGCAGAAGATGCTCGGGCTGGCGAAGCAGCGCGCGATGCCGAAGTTCGCGCCGCAGAGTTTCGTGCAGTGGTTGCGCGGACAGAAAGTCACGCCCGGCTCGAAGGGCGAGGTCGTACTCTTCGCGGACACCTTCAACAACTACTTCCATCCCTCGACCTCCCAGGCCGCGTGGGAAGTGCTCACCGCGGCGGGTTACAAAGTGCATGTGCCGCAATTGAACGAGCACATCTGCTGCGGGCGTCCGCTCTACGACTTCGGACTGCTCGATGATGCGAAGAAATATCTCCACCGCGTGCTCGAGGTCCTGGCGCCGCAGATTGAGGCCGGGCTGCCGGTGATCATGCTCGAGCCGAGTTGCGCGAGCGTGTTTCGCGACGAGATGTGCAACCTGCTGCCGAATCATGCCGGGGCGAAGAAGCTGAAGGCGCAGACGTTCGCGTTAAGCGAATTTCTCCAGAGCAAGGGAGCCGACTACACTCCGCCGAGGCTGACGGGCCGCAAGGTCGTGCTCCACGGGCACTGCCATCACAAGGCGGTGCTGAAGTTTGCCGACGAGGAAGCGCTGCTGAAGCGGATGGGCGTGGAGTCCAAGACGCTCGACAGCGGCTGCTGCGGCATGGCGGGACCGTTCGGTTTCGAGGCGGAGAAGTTCGAAATCTCCCAAGCCCTTGGCGAACGCGTGCTGCTGCCCGCCGTGCGCAAGGCCTCGGCGGAAACGCTCATCGTCACCGACGGTTTCAGCTGCCGCGAGCAGATCGTCCAGAACTCATCGCGCGAACCGCTGCATATCGCGGAGGTCCTGCAGCTGGCGCACCGCGAATCCAATCACCGCTGAGGGGCGAACCACTTATTTTCACTTATCGGACACTGATTCAGAGCAGAGCTTTGGAACCACTAACGGGCACTAACGGGACACTAACGAAGTGTTCCGATTTGTTGCGGCTTTCTCGTGGCTGCGAGCGTGAGCCAGTGGAGCGATCTCGCATGCATAACCATGGAGGCGCGGTGCCCTCACCGCGCGTTCTGGCCTGATCGCCAGCGTGAGTGTCCGGTGAGTGAGAGTTAGTGGTTAAATCTGGAGGATTGGCACGAACCCAAACCGGGGTGGGAGCCTGAAGCCAGGAATCCAGGAAACGAACCACTCCGGGCATCCTGCCCATCCTGTTCATCCTGTCCAAATGTGGATCGGAGCCTGCCCTGCGACTCTGTGTCGAGTGGAGCGATCTCAAGTGCATAAACATGGAGGCGTGGTGTCACCGCGCGTTCGACTCGCCCCGCCAGAGTTAGCGGTTCGGTTAGTGAAAGTTGGTGGTTAAGCCCGCCCGACTCTGCGTCCTCCCTTAACCTCGGCGACCTCCGTGTTCCAATTCAGCTATAAGCGTGAAGCTGCGCCCGATGCTCGACAACTCCGCGCCGCAAAAGTACGCGGAGAGATGGCCCCGAAACGCAGCCACTTGTCCGGCGTCATCCCCCGAGGCGCCTTCGCCTCCCTCCGGCAGCTGGCCCGGCGCCTGAATGCCGGCACCTGCCTGGCCCTCGCGCTCGTGGCGCCGCTCAGCGGGGCCGAGTCGATGAAGGCGCTCCGCCGGGAGGCCTCCAGCCGGACGAGGGCGCTCATCTTCAACAATGACGGCAACGAACCCGTCTATGAGATGAAGGAACCGACCGCTGCCAGCCTGCTCCAGACCCGCACCGCCGGCCTGGCCGGATCGCATGTCGGCACGATCTTTTATTCCAGTTGGGGCTCCGGCCTGGGACTGTTCACGCACAATACGAAGGTCGGGCAAATCTTCGACACCCGGGAGGGCCATTTTGCCCGCAATCAGACCCGCGCCCTCCTCGATGCCGGCATCGATCCCCTGCGGGTGATGATCGAGTTCGGCCGGAAAAATAACATCGAGGTCTTCTGGTCGATGGATTTCGATTTAGAAAAAGGGGTCATGGTAGGATTCGGGATATTTCCCTGCGAATTGGGGCCTCTCGACGTTTGAAGCGACCGTGTCCCCGGCCGGAGTTAGGCGGGATTATGCCTCGCCAGCTCCGGCTCGAGTTCTCGGGCGCCTGCTACCACGTCATCAACCGCGGCAACTACCGGCAGCCAATCTTCGGGCCAGAAGGCGCCGCCCGGTCGTTCTACCGCTGCCTCGATGAAGCGTGCACGAGCCACGGGTGGCTCGTGCACGCTTACTCGATCATGCAGAACCATTTTCATCTCGTGCTCGAAACTCCGGAGCCAAATTTGAGCGAGGGCATGCAGTGGCTGCAGGGCACCTGGGCCCAGCGCTTCAACCGGTACCGTGGGATCAAAGGCCGTCCGTTTCAGGGCCGGTTCTTCGCCAAGCCCCTCGAACCGGGGCACGTCGTCGCCCAGGTCGCGCACTACGTTCACCTGAATCCAGTCGAGGCAGGACTCGTTCCGGTGGAACGGGTGGGGGATTATCGGTGGAGCAGCCTGGCTTCGTTCCCTCGTCGCGATCGGCCGGCGTGGCTGGAACCGGCGACGGTGCTCGGCGAAAGCGGGCGTCTCAATGACACCCTGACAGGATGGCGCCGCTATCGCGAGAATCTGGGTGTGCTCTGGGAAAAGGATCCGGTGATGCGCGAAAAGGGATTCGCGAAGCTCAGACGGGCCTGGGCCTTGGGCTCTCCCGCCTATCGCGCGGAGTTACGCTCCCGTCTCCAGGACCGGCGGGAGAGCTTTTCAATCCTGGGCGCGGATCGCGAGGCGGTCGTCGCGGCCCGGGCCGAGCTCTGGGAAGAGCAGTTACGTGGACTGGCCGGTGAACTCGGAATTTCACTCGACAGTCTCCCGCCGAAGAAATCCGCCGATGAAAAGCTGCTGCTGGCCGCAGCGATGAAGCTCAAGACGTCGGTCTCGCGAAGCTGGCTCGCGCAACGGCTGCAGATGGGAGCACCGGCCAGTCTCGGACCCTGGCTGTGTCGGTTCCGGAAGTCGGGCGCCCTCGATCAGGCCGCGGTTCAGACTGCAATATCCCGAATCCTACCATGACCCCTTTTTGGGCCGGAGCCGGGGTGGAGCCTGAAGCCAGAAGTCCAGGAAACGATCCGCTCCTGGCATCCTGCCCATCCTGTTCATCCTGTCCAAATCTTGATCGGAGCCTGCCCTGCGACTCTGCGCCCTTTGGGTTCCAAATCAGATCGTGGCCGGGAGCGTGAGCGAGTGGAGCGGAGCAGAGGTGATCCGCAGATGGCGCCGATTTCAGGAGACGAAGCCGGGCGGCTGACTGACGGTCGTGGCAGGTACGAATCCGACTTCCGGAACTGTAGGTTCACCCGGTGCCACGCGTCGGCACGATCGGCCTGTCAAGAGTCAAGACTTGTCCCACTGAGGGCTTCCCGGGCCAGCTCGGATCGCCCTCGGTTTGCCTCCTGTTCAACTGGGTTTCGGGAAGGTGCGGGCCTCGGGGGTGTTCGTGGATTCTTCGCTGCGCTCAGAATGACAGGCCGGGGTTTCAAGGGGTTTTGGTCAGTGGCCTCCGCGGCTTCGCGTCTCCGAGTGAGCCACGGTCGTCGTCTCAAATTTCAAATCTCAAATTTCAAATTTCACCCGTGCGCCCGGCGCGCGTGTGACCTCCGCCACGCTTCTCCAACGTTCGCGATGAGGAGGGCGACGAGCAGATAATAAATGCCCTGGGCGAAGTGGTGGATGCCGAAGGCGATGAGCGCGACGGCGAGGCCGAAGAGGATCTGGTCGCGGGGCCGGGGCGGCGAGGTGGGCGGGTCGGTCACCATCACGAGGGCGAAGAACAACGCAGCTTGGAGGTCCGGCGGACGAAAGATTCCGGCCACGTGCGCGGGGTCGCCGAGGAAGGCGGCGAGCGTGAAGAGGACGTAGTAGCCGCCGAGGAACGCGACGGCGGCGGTGAGCCGCGTCACGCGATCCGCGATGTAGATGCCGATGGCGAGGAGCAGTCCGACCAGCGGCAACTCACTTTCGGAGAGCGCGCCCCACCAGCTCTGGCCGGAGTGAAACACGAAGTAGTTCACCAGCAGCGCGGCGGCGGCGGGGTTGAGGACATTCGCGGTCCGGGTGCGCAGCAGATACTTGCTCACCACGCCAAACGCAGTCGTCGCGGCCGCGATCCACCACGATTCGTGCGGGCTGAGGATCATCGCCACGATCAGCGCGGTCAGGATCGCGCCGTCGGGAAAGGTCCACTTGCCCGTCTTCCAGCGCAGCAGCACGCCATCGAGCAGGAAGGCGGTGGCGACGGCCGCCAGAAGCCCGGGGGCCACGAGCGCCGGTCCCGCCGTCATGGCGGCGACGGCGGTGAGGCCGGCGAGGAGCACGATCAGGATGCCTTTCGGCTTCTGGAGAAAGCGGCGCAGCTTTCCGCCGTGGCGGGCGTGATGGTGATGCGGGCGAGGGGCGTGAGTCGTCTTCGAACTCATGAAGGCAATGAGGCGGTCGCCGGGCGGAGGGCATCCCAGCCGGCGGTGGCGTGAAGGGTAAGGTCGGGCGTGATGAGCAGTCCTTCAACCCCGTGCCGCTCGAGCAGCTTCCTGCCTTCGCGCGGGCCGAGGACGAAGGCGGCGGTGGCCAGGACGTCGGCCACGAGCGCAGACTCCGCGACGACGCTGACGCTCGCCAGGGCCGAGGCAGGTTCGCCGGTGCGGGGATCGAGCAAATGCGATCCACGCTCGTAATCGCCGGAGGTGCAGACCGCGGCGTCCGACACCGCGACCGTGTCGATAAGCCCGTCGCCGCGCGGATGCCGGATGCCGACGGACCACGCGGTGCTGCGGGCGTTGTGGCCGCCGGCGGAGAGGTCGCCGCCGGCGTCGATCAGGAAATTTCCCCGCGACCGCAGCGACTCGGCGGCGAGATCGATCGCGAAGCCCTTCGCGGCGGCACCGAGATCCAGGAGGAGTGGGCGGCGCAGCGTGATCGTGCCGCGATCGGAATCGAGGTGGACGTCACGAAACGTCGCGGACGGATCGGGCTCCACGGCCGATCGAACGGTCGTGCCGCTGCGGTAGTCGCGATTGTAGCCACGGGCACTCATGCGCAGGCCGACGGTGGGGTCGAAGGCGCCGTCGGTTTCCCCGGCGACGGCGAGGGCGAACCGGACGGCTTCGAAGAGGAGCGGGCTGACGGCGATCGTTTTACCCGGGCGCCGGCAGAGCGAGCTGAGTTCGCTGTCCGGATCGAAACGCGAGCAGGCCTGTTCGACCTGGCGGAACCAACCGAGCGCTTCCTCGCTGGCGGCGTGGCGCCGGGACTCGTCATCCGGCTGGCCGGCGTCACCGACGATCCGGATCGTGACCACGGTGCCCATCAACGCGACCGTGTGGACCGACTCCTCGTTCACTTGGCCGCGGGCACGGAAGTTTTCGTTTCGGCCTTCGCGTTCTTGGCGTCCGTCAGCGCGGACGACACCGCCCAGAAATACGCGTCCGCGCTCTGGGTGGCGCCGGACACGCTGTCGACGTCCGCGCTCTGGCGCGTCACGACCTGGGGAACGACTTTGGAAATCACATCGCACGAGTAGACGGTGCGGCAGGACGAGATGACGGCGGAAACGATGCGGCCGCCCCTGATCTCAACCAGCGCCTGGATGTCACCGTGACGGCACGAGCCCCAGCCGGAATACTTGCCGTCCTTCCATTCCGAGGGAACGGCGGCGGCCGCCGTTCCCGAGGTTTCGGCGACTTTCGCCGAAACGGGAGGGGTGACGACCGCGACGGGCGGGACGTAGGCGGGGACGGGGAGACGGGTGGCGTTCGGGATCCACGGGTCGATGGCGACGGTGGGCGCGGGCGTGGGCTCCGCGGCGGCGAAGGTGGGCGCGATGGCGGGTGCTGCAGCCGGTGCGACCGGAGATTGGGTAATGGCTTCGACGGGCGCGGCCGGTGCGACGGGTGTGGCTGGCGTCGGAGCGGGCGGTCCGATCAGTGGCGCCGTCGTTGCGGTCGCCACCGTCGTTTTCGTCCCTTTGGTCACCAGCGGCTGGCGGCGTCCGCCACCGTCGCCTTCGAAGCGCTGGGCGGCGGATTTCGTGCGGTAGTAGCCGGCGGCGTAGACGGCGAGGACGGCCGCCGATCCGAGGGCGACGAGATTGTGGGTCGTCTTCTTGCCCGAGCGACGCGGGGTCGACGACGGGAGGTGGACGTGGCCGTGATGGCCGGCCGAATGGGGGTGGGGGTTCACGTGGTGGAGCCGCGCGGCGGCGCGAGTCTCGTGGGGGTGCAAGGCATGGCAAGAAGTTTGGCCGTCACGATCATCGACCTGAAACCGGATCAATCGAGAAGGACCAACCACAGATGAACACTGATGGACTCAGATGAAGAGCGAACGGTTCTAAATCCTTCGCTAAGAGAGCGGGGCACTGACCGGTAACCTCGCTGTGCGGTTCCGGCTTCATTCGTGTTCATCTGTGTCCATCTGTAGTTTCAACTGCATCGTTCCGGGTCGAGTCGGCCGCGGCGTTCAGCCCCACCATTCTTCGCCCGGGGCGAGGTGCGCCTTCACGACGTCGGGATTCAGCGTGATGCCGAGGCCGGGGCCGTTGGGGACGTCGACGAATCCGCCGCGGCAGAGCGGCTTGTCGTGGACGATGACGTCGTCCATCCAGCCGCCTTCGAAGAAGACGGTCTCGAGGCCGAGGTAATCGCGGACGGTTGAGCCCCAGGTCACGGCCGCCATGCTGTAGACGATGGAGCCCGTGTTGTGATTCGCCATCGGCAGCGAGTAGAGGTCGGCGAGATCCGCGCAGCGTTTGCTCTCGAGGAAGCCGCCGGAGTTGCGGAGATCGAGGTGCAGGATATCGACGGCCGAGTTGACGACGAACGGCAGCGCATCGGAGCGGCGCATCCAGTTCTCGCCGGTGCAGATCGGCACGGGCGAACTCGCGACGAGCCGCTTCCAGCCGTCGGTGTACGGCACGGGCATCGGATCCTCGAGCCACAGCGGTTTAATCGACTCGACGGCGTGGGCGAGTTCGATCGAGGTGCGCGTGTCGTACTGCCAGTGGCAGTGGACCATCAGGTCGTGCTCCCAGCCGAGCGCCTCGCGGCAATTTTCCCAGCCCTGGCGAATCTGGCGGAGCTCGTACTTGGTGAGCACGCGGTTGGCGGCGTCGAAGCCGCCGGGGTCGTCCTTCGCGGTGGTGCGCGGACCCTCGAACTTGTGGGCGGTGATGCCGTTGGGGTTGGCCTTCACGGCCTGGGCCCAGTCGCGACACGCGACCTTATCGAGGTAGTTTTTGGGCGAGGCGTGATCGTAGAGCCGAACCTTGTCGCGGAACTTGCCGCCGAGCAGCGAGTGGGCCGGGACGTTGAGCAGTTTGCCGGCGAGATCCCAGAGCGCCATCTCGATGCCGCTCATCGCGCGCTGCTGGGCGTGGGCGCTGCCGTCGGAGTAGTTGAACTGGGTGTAGAGCCGGTCGATCTGCAGCGGATCGCGGCCGATGAAGAGACCCTTCACGCCCTCGATCGCCTCGCGCACGCCGAGGCCGGGCGACCCATAGGCCTCGGCGAAACCGTGAACGCCGGCGTCGGTGTCGATCCGGATCAGCGTGTAAGTGCGCGGACCCTTGAGGATCATCGTGCGGATGCCGGTGATCTTCACCTTGCCGCGTTCGGCGGCGGCGAGCTGGTTGAAAGCACCGAGGAAGCCGACGGCCGAGAGACCGGTCAGCGACGCGAGAAACGAGCGACGGGATTGGGGAATCATCAGGCGGGGAGGGGTTGGGGCGGCGCGCGGGCGAGGCGTCCGGTGCGAGCATCTGAAGCGGGAGGGAAACTTGCGTCGAGTGCGGATTGCCGTGAGTGCCGATTGGCGAATGGCGAGTGCCGAATGGGAACCAAGTTTCGAGTGCCGAGTGGCGAGTGCCGAATTTTTTTGGAGGCAATCCGGTTGAGCCTGAAACGAGGAAGGCCGGAATTCGGTGGGTGGCTGCGAGCGTGAGCGAGTGGCCCGAGGACTTTGCGTGTGCTCGGTTTGGAACGCAGAGGACGCGGAGGGGAAGGGAAGGCGCAGCGGGGGGCTTTAGTTGAACCGCAGATGGACGCGGATTCCCTGGCCATGGTCGGGTTTGAATCTGTGCACTCCGTGGTCCAAGCGTCCGGAGTTTAACCACAGAGCGCACCGAGTTCACCGATTGAAATTCGACCTCCATCAAGGGAGTGAGCAGCTGCGCTTCCCGAACTCCCCGATCTTCCTGTTCTGAGCTCGAAGTTCGCCGGCCTGCGACATGAATTTGTGTCCATCCGTGTCCATCTGTGGTTGTCTCCGGCGTTTGGCGTGGGCGCCGTCAGTCGGACGTTACGGCGGATGGACGGTGGGGGCACCGTCCCTCCAGGGATGGCTGCTTGGAACGAAGAGGTCCGGCGGCGAGCCGGTTCGACGGGCTCACGGTAGGACATTACGTATGGCAGGCCCTGAACTAGCCGAAGGGCGCCGGCCCTACGGCGCTGAAATCCAAAATCGAGAATCCAAAATCGAAAATCCGATCAGGCCAGCGCGAGCGGCCGGATCGGCGAACCCGTGCCGCCGATGATTTTCAGCGGCGCGGCGACAAAAACGAATTCATAGATCCGCAGCCGGGAGAGTTCCTCGAGGTTGAGGGCCTCGATGATGTGGATGCCGCTTTCGACGAGGAAGTGCACGTGCACGGGCATCTCGGGATCCGGCAGGCTTTCGAACGCCACCGTGTCCGAGCCGCCGGCGACGATGCCGCGTTCGCTGAGCCACCGGGCGCCGGCGATTTTCGGGCCGGGTCCGGCAGCGCCGAGGCCGTGTCCGCCGCTGATGTAGCGGGGCGCGTCATGCCAGTATTTCGCCCAGCCGGTCCGGAGCAGAACGACGTCGCCCGGCTCGATCGCGACCTTCTGGGCCTTGGCCGTGGCTTCGAGGTGCGCGGGCGTGATGACGAAGTCGGTGGCGAGCGCTTCCTGGCCGACGTGCGCCGCGACATCGAGCAGCACGCCGCGGCGGAAGAACGGCGCGATCGTGTCGATGGAGTACTTCTGCAGTCCGCCGGTCGCGGACTGGAGCGGGCGGGCCTCGACGCCGGCGTGGAGTTTGCCGCCGCAGGAAAAATGGCAGAGCGCGTCGACGTGCGTGCCGACGTGACAGCCCAGGGCGATCGCATCGGCGGCGGAGCTGACTCCACCGGCGGTGATCATGTCGCCGTGCTGCTTGATCATGCCGTAGAGATACGGCGCGTGGGCCGGGTGGTGCGGCATGCCGGCGAAATACGGCTGCGCGAGATCGATCACGCGCGAGCCGCGCAGCAGGCGGAGCAGTTCTTTCATGCCGGAGGGTCGGAGGTTCCGAGGGTCGGAGGGGCGGAGGGACGGAGGACGGAAGCCGGAGGACAGGGCGGCCGGCTTTGGGCTGAGGCTATTTATTGACGCGTTGCAGTTTGTCCGGCGCGACCACCTCGCGGTGGAACCGCACCTCGCTGATGCCGCCTTTGAACCAGTACTCGATCGTTTGGCGGACACCGAGTGAGACCTGGCCCTTGACGAAGGGGATGGCCTTGCCGGATTTCTCGAATTCCTTCTGCCCATTAATGTATGACGACATCGTCGTGCCGTCCCAGCGTACGGCGACCCAGTACCACTGGTTCGTCGGGTGCGTGAGCTTCGGATTGATCGAGACGATGCTCTTCTGGCTTGGCGTGGAGATAAAGTGATCGAGCCACCAGACGCCCTGGCCGTTCTTGCGCGTCTCCATCATCAGCCGTCCGAACGCGCGATCGCCGAGATGGAAGAACCGCTCCTCGACGAGGCCTGAGCGTGGCGTGACGGTGCCGCCTTCCGCCGGATAGAAGAGGATTTCAACCGTGTACTGTTCCGCGCCGGCGATCGGGAGGGTCGGAAGAATGATCCCGTCCTTCGCTCCGTCGAAAAACAGACCCTTGATGCCGGCCTGATCCTGGACCTTGGGCTCGCCGAGCATGACGACCAGGTGGCCGCCAATCTGGTCGGTGTTGTCGAGCTTCCAGATTTCGGCGGCGTTGAGTGATGCGGGGAGGAGGAGGGCGAGGGCGGCGAGGAGGTGGGGCACGCGGGGAGCGAGGGTCATGGTGAGGGTGTTGGGGGCTGGCTGGAAAAGTTATCGGGGTGAGCGTCGGCGGGGGGGCTCGTTCTCTTTCTCTGCGCGGCGAACAGAGGGTGACGGCCACGAGTTCGAGGGCAAACCTCCAAGGCGCCAATCCTCAAACCGGGTTTAACCACGAAGGCACGAAGGGCACGGAGCGGGCGGATGGATCCCGATCTCTGTGTCTTCGTGACTTCGTGGTTAAACGGCTCGAATCTTCGCTACGCTTAAAACCGGAAAGTATACTGCAGCTTCGTCGAGAGCTTGCTGTCCTGCGGCGTGAAGCGGCCGCTGCCGGTGGGATCCTTCAGCCAGCCCTGGCTGAAGACGAGGAACAGGTCACGGCCCGGCACGGGCGTCCAGCGCAGTCGTCCCTGCCATCCGAGATTGCGCGACCGGTTGTCGAACTGGATGAGGTTCGAGAGCGAGAGTTGCGGCGAGAACGAGTAGTTCACGGTCGAGGTGTAGATCCGCGCCGTGAAGTCGCCCTCGGGTAGCCGCGCGAAAGTCTGATTGGCGCTCAGGGTGAACGTGAACCACGGCGGCAGCTTGTACGTGAGCGAAGTCGAAACCTGCTCGGCGGAGCCGGACCAATAGTCACCCCAATTGAGGTTCACGCTGCCGGACAACCGGCGCTTCGACGCGGAGGCGATCGAGGCCTTGTAGCGGGTGAACCGATACTCGCCGGGGCGGAGAACGACGCCGGGGGCGATTTCGAAGTTCGAGAAGAGCCGCTCGTAGATCCAATTCGGGTCGAAGACGGCGTGCACCGAATCGCCCGACTTGAAGTGCCAGTCGAGCGGCGTGATGTAGAGATCCGAGCTCTCGAGCTGGCCGGTGTCGGCGCGTTCGAAGCGGGTGTAGTAGACGTCGTGAAACATCTGCTGGATGTTGAGGAAGTCGTCCGGCCGCGGGTTGAAGCTGACCGCGCCGCGGTACATCCGGACATTGCTGCGCTGGACGAAGCCGAGGCCGGGACGGAAGTTGCGCGGTATCTCGCGCACCACGAACTGCGTGTCGAACTTGTCGTTGGGGTAACGCGCCGAGAAACCCCACGAGACATCGTCGTCGGACACGCCGCGATTCGCGCTGCGCAACGCATAGCCATCGACGACGAAGTTGCGCTTCTCCCCGAGGAAATGGGACGTCGCGAGCCGGAAGTCGGCGCCGTAAGTCTGGCCCGACTGGCGGGCGCCGGGATGTCCGTCGGTGAAGATGGCGCCGACGTAGGATTGCTCGAAGAGGTTCTGGCGAACGCGGCCGATCAGGAACGTCTTCCCCTCGACGAATGAGGTGTCGCCGGTCTGGACCGCGAGCAGTCCGAGATCCGTGCGACCGGTCTTGCCGGTGAGCTTGAGTCCGCCGTCGATCGGTACTTCCTGGCCGGCGAGCAATCCGATTTGCCGGCTGAAGAACGGATAGATGTCCGCGCCGGTGCTGGCGATGCCGCCGGCCGGCGTCGGTCCGATACTGGCGAAGTTGAAGACGCCGGCGTCCTCGAGAAAGAACGAGCGCTTCTCCGGCAGCAGGACCGAGAAGCGCGACAGGTTGATCTGGCGCGCATCGACCTCCGTCTCGCCGAAGTCGGTGTTGAGCGTGCCGGTGAGTTTCAGGCTGGGCGTGATGTTATAAAAAACATCGAGCCCGGTGTGGCCTTTCGCGTAGTCGGAACCGGCCGTCGACCGCCGGTTCAGCCAGTGACCCGCCACATAAGGCCGGACGTCCAGGCCGATGCCCTGTTTCAACCCGACGAGATTCGTGATCTGGCCCGCCTCGGAAACTTGGTTGAACGGCGTCTCGAGCCGGGCGCCGGACCAGCGAATTTCCTCCAGCTTGCGATACACGCTGCGGGAGAGATTGAAGCCCCACGAAGTCCGGTCCGCGGGAAAGCTGAGGCTCTTGAACGGGATCGCGAACTCGGCGATCCAGCCGCGATCGGTGCGACGGGTGCGGACCTGCCAGATTGCGTCCCAGTTGGTGTTCAGTTGCTCGGAGGAAAGCAGACCGTCGACGAGCGCGCCGGAAGGATTCGTGGCGAAGTAGAAGGCGTTCCGCTGATCGAGAAAGGTATCGAGGAGCACCTCGATCCGGTCGTCGGAGCCGAGCGTGGCATCGCGCGACATCTGCGTGCCGATGACGCGGCCCGGTTCCGAGTCGAGGGCGAGTACGCCGATGTAGAGATAGTCCGCGTCATGGAGCAGGGTGACCTCGGTCCGCTCCGTCGGGGCCTGTCCAGGGTTCGGCTGGCGCTGGACGAGCCGGGCGAGTTTCGGTGCGCTCTGCCACTCTGGTTCATCGAGTTGGCCGTCGATCGTGATCTTTCCGGTAATGGCCGTGACGGCGGCGGTGGGAGGGGCCTCACTTGCGCCGGAGGCGGCCTGGGGTTCCGCCGCGGCGAGGCGCAGGGGGAGGAGAAGGAATGCCGCGAGGAGCGCGACGGAAGGACGCGGGGAATTCACCATGATGGGGAGCGAGCCGTGATTTGGATTTCGCCGCGGGGCAGCGGGGTAACGACATTTTCGACCACGCCGTCAAAGCGCAATCGCAGTTGTGCGGGCGAAAGGCCGGGCCTCACACCGGGCCCCGCGGTGTTCGCGGCCGGCGTCTCAGCGTTGTTATCTTTCAATTAGATTCCGAAATTGGCCTTGTAGCCCGCTGCGTGAGCAGCGGGACGGCATGATGCGAAGCGTTCAGGAAGTCCCTGCCCTCACGGGCAGGGACTTCCTCGAGCCGCCCGACTTCGGAATCCGGGTGTCAGATGACAACGAATCCGAGCCGGAATGGGAGGAGGGCGGCGGGCGGGGCGCGGCGTCAGACGGCCGCCAGCACCTTGTTGAGGAACAGGCGATTCGCGCGCGCATTCGCCATTGTCGCTGCGGGCGTTTCGCCAATCGCGCAACCCTCGACCATGATGGGCCCGTTGAAACCGGCCGCTTTCAGGCGGCGGAAGACGCCCGCGAAATCCACCTTGCCTGTGCCGAACTGCACCAGGACATCCCCTTTCAGCGCGGCACAGTCCTTGGCGCAGAAGCCCGTGACGTGTTCCGCGATCGGATCCAGTTCCGCGACGGGATCCTTGCCGGTGTAGTGGATGATGTTGCCGGCGTCGTACCAGATTTTGAAATTCGGGTGCGCCACTTCCTTGATGCAGCGGAGAATCTCCTCGGCGGCGCCGCTGCCGCCACCGTGCGGCTTGAGGACGAGCTTCACGCCGCGCTCGCGGGCGAAGGCCGCCGCATCCGCCATGACGCGATAGTACTGCGCGTAGTGCTTCGGGTCGTCGACGCCGAAGGTGAGGGCGAACTCGAGGCCGAGCGTCTGCGCGTTCGTGATTTGCTGGCGGACATCCGCAATCGCCTCGGCGAGCGTTGCCTCGTTCTTCACGCGCAACGCCCCCATGTTCGCCCGGAGGCCGCGGGACGCGATCTTCTGCTTCAGGGCCGCGAGATATTCGGGCGTCGAGCGCGACGCGATGAAGGGATCGTCCTTCGTCTCGGTCAGCAGTCCGGTGACCTGATAACCGGCGCCTTTGACGGCATCGAGCGTCTCGTCGAAGCTCCACTGCGCCCACGGCCGGTTGAAGCAGCCAATCGTCCAGCCGGCGGGCGAAGCCGGGGCGGCCGCGCGGAGGGCGGCCGGGAGAAACGCGGCGGCGGTGGCGACCGCGGCGGTGGCGAGAAAATCACGGCGACTGGGAGCAGGGGAGGACATGGAGGTTGGAGGGTTGGGAGATCGGAAGCGGGAGAATCAGGACAGCGGCCGAGGCACGGCTTCGGCTTAGGCAATCGGCTTGTGAGGCGACTTCAAGTGCGACTAGGCGAGGGCGGACGTTACCGGTGCCGAGATTCGGATCGTCGCGGCTTCGTTCAATGCAAAATCAAGTCCTTGCACGTCAGGGATTGCTTGGATTCAGAAGTCGGCGTCGTAGCCCGCTGCGTGAGCAGCGGGACGACTTTAGGCGAAGCGATCGCGAAGTCCCTGTCCTCACGGACAGGGCCACGCCGAGCCTATTCAATTCGGAATCCAAGTATTGAGTGACGTGCAAGGTTTGGACGGCGGACATCCGACTGTGTCGGCTGCCGGACGGGCGTGGCCTGCTTCCGACTGCGCAGCAGGCAATTGGTGACGCGGGCCCGGCGGAAACAGCCGCGGGTCCACGCTGGGAAACGGCGCGGAAATGCCTCGCCAAATCCAAACTGCGCTGCATCCCCTGTCGGGCGACGCGCGTATGAAGATGCAATGGCCATCCTTCTTCCCTGCCTCTCGGCCGGACTGGTGTGCGCGATGGAAGCATCGCACGCCGCCGGGCGCGTCCAGGTCCGGATGACTTCCCCCCGCTCCACCCCACCGCCCGAGGAGGATCGCGAACGCGTCGACGCCCAGTTGTTGATGCGCGTGGCCGGCGGCGATCGCGACGCGTTCACCGAGATCTACGGGCGCTTTTCCGGGCCGCTTTACGGCACCGCCTTGCGGATCCTGCAGGATGCCGCCGAGGCGCAGGACGTCGTGCACGACGGGTTTCTCGCGATTTGGAACAAGGCCTCGACGTACGAGACCAGCCGCGGCACCGCGTTTTCGTGGGCGCTGACCATGGTGCGCAACCGGGCCATCGACCGGCTGCGGATGCGCCGGCGCCGCCAGGAATTGCTGGCCGAGGCCCCGACGACGGACACGGAACACCTCAGCACCGATGCCGGCCCTTCCGGGGGCGACGTGGCCGCGAACCAGGACGAGGCGCAGGCCGTTCGCGCCGCGGTGGCCTCGCTGCCCATGGAACAACAGCGGGCCCTCGAACTCGCGTTCTTCAGCGGGCTCACGCAGGAGCAGATTGCGACGAAGCTGCGCGAACCCCTCGGGACCGTGAAGGCACGAATCCGTCGCGGCCTGATCAAACTGCGTTCGACGCTCACCCGGCCATGATCGACGAACGCCAGGAAGAACTCGCGACGCTCTACGCGCTCGACCTGATCGAGGGCGAGGAGCGCTCGGCGTTCGAACAGGAGCTTTCGGCCGATGCCCGGTTGCAGCGTCTGGTGGTGGAACTTCGGGATTCCGCGTCCTCGCTGGCGCGGCTCGCGGTGGTGCGGCCCCCGGATTCGCTCCGCGCGCGGATTCTGGCCGATTTGGATCAATCTGCTCCGCAGACCGGCCAGTCCGAGGACCGTTCGCGTCCCAACGCGGCATTGAGCCGCTTCCGGGCGTTCGTGCCGTGGGCGATGGCCGCCGGGCTGGCGGTGGTGGCGGCGTGGCAGGCGCAGCGGCTGGCGACCCTTTCCGGTGAACTGCAACTCGCCCGGACCGAATCCGAACTCGCGAATCTCAGCCGGCGCAGCGTGCAGAACCAGCTCGAAGCCGAGCGCATTGTGCTCCTCCGCGAGACGGCGGATCTCGGGGGCAAGCTGGCCGCCGCGGATGGCGAACTCGTCGCTCTGACCCGGCGCATGAAGGAAGAGGGCGCGCTGGCGAATCTGAAGATCACGGCGCTCGCCTCGATGTTGAACAATACTCCGCAGGCGCACGCGGTGGCGGTCTGGGATCCGAACCGGCAGGAAGGTGTCCTGACCGTGGAGAAACTTCCCGCGTTGATGCCCTCGCAGGATTATCAGTTGTGGGTCGTCGATCCCCAGTACCCGAATCCGGTCGATGGCGGCGTCTTCACGGTCGACCCGCAATCAGGGGAAGCGCGGATGACCTTCAAGGCGAAGCAGCGGGTCGGGGCGGTGAATGCGTTCGCCGTGACGCTCGAACGCAAGGGTGGCGTGCCGAAGGCCGAGGGGCCGTTTGTGCTGCTCGGAAAGTAGCCGGGACGCGCCCCCGCCGCGCGGAAAACCCACTTGCCACCCCCCGCGTCGCCGCGATTGTTGGAGGCGCATGATCATCAAACCCAAGGTTCGCGGATTCGTTTGTGTGACCGCCCACCCGGAGGGCTGCGCGGCTCACGGGCAGGAGTGGATCGACTACGTTAAATCCAAAGGTCCGATCAAGGGAGGCCCGAAGAAGGTCTTGGTCATCGGGGCGTCGACCGGCTACGGGCTGGCGTCGCGGATCACCGCCGCCTTCGGCTCGGGCGCCGGTACCCTGGGAATCTTTTATGAGCGTCCCTCCGAAGAGGGCCGGACCGCCACCCCGGGTTGGTACAACTCGATTGGGTTCACGCAGGCCGCCCGGGCCGCCGGGCTCTACGCCGAAAACATCAACGGCGATGCCTTTTCCGACGACATCAAGCGCCAGGCGATCGAGCGCCTCCGCGCGGATCTCGGACCGGTGGACCTCGTGATCTACTCGCTGGCCTCGCCGCGGCGGACGCATCCGCGCACCGGAGCCACGCATAAATCGGTGCTCAAGCCGGTCGGAGTGTCGTACACGAACAAGACGGTCGACACCGACAAGGGCCTCGTCAGCGAGGTGAAGATCGAGCCGGCGAACGACGCCGAAATTGCCGACACCGTGGCCGTCATGGGCGGCGAAGATTGGGAGATGTGGATGAACGCCCTCTCCGAGGCCAAGCTGCTGGCGCCGGGCGCCCAGTCCGTGGCGTACTCCTACATCGGGCCCGAAGTGACCTGGGCGATTTACAAGAATGGGACCATCGGCCTGGCGAAGAACGATCTCGAACGGGCGGCGCGCAACATCGACTCGCTGCTCAAGTTGAACGGCGGCGGGCGCGCCTTCATCTCGGTCAACAAGGCGCTTGTGACGCAGGCCAGCTCGGCCATCCCGGTCGTGCCGCTCTACATCTCGATCCTCTACAAGATCATGAAGGCAGCCGGCACGCACGAGGGTTGCATCGAGCAGATCCAGCGGCTCTTCGCCACGCACCTGTACAACGGCAACACGCCGAAGCTCGACGAAGCTGGCCGCGTGCGGATCGACGACTGGGAGATGCGCCCGGAGATCCAGGCGGCGGTCCGGGACATCTGGCCGCGGGTGACGACCGAGAATCTCGCGGCCGAGACGGATATCGCCGGCTACCGCAGCGATTTCCTCAAACTCTTCGGCTTCGGCGTGAATGGCGTGAACTACGACGCCGAGACCGAGCCGCATCGCACGCTGCCGTAAGCACCGGCGATGCGTGCGGTGGTGCAGCGGGTGAGTTCGGCCTCGGTCAAGGTGGCCGGCGTCGAAATCGGCGCAATCGCCGGCGGCCTGCTCGTCCTGCTGGGTGTGGGTCATGAGGACACCCCGGCGGACGCCCAATGGCTGGCCGAGAAGGTGGCGGCGTTGCGGATTTTTGAGGACGCCGAAGGGCGCATGAACCGCTCCGTCGTGGACGTTACGGGAGGCATCCTGGTCGTCAGTCAGTTCACGCTGCTGGCGAGTACGCGGAAGGGAACGAGACCCTCGTTCAACGACGCGGCGCGACCGGAAGTGGCGATCCCGCTCTACGAGGCGTTCAAGAGGTTCGCGGCGACAGCCCTCGGACGGCCCGTGGCTTCCGGAGAGTTCGGCGCCTACATGGAGATCGCGCTCGTGAATGATGGACCGGTCACGTTGGTGATCGATTCCAAGGTGCGGGAATAGCCGGCCTTTCAATGTAGGGCCGGCGCTCGCCGCCGGGCCGCTTCGCGAATGAAATGCGTGGTAGGCCGGCAAGACGTCGTGGGCGCGCACGAGGCACGCCCCTACGCGAGCCATGGAGGGCCGGTGTCCTCACCGGCCGGATGAGCCATCCGATCGATGCGACAGGGCGCAAACTTGGTTGCTGTGGGATCCGGCGCGTGAGGCACCCGCCCTCTATTGGGCTGGTGGTAGGCCCAACAAAAAACCCGGGCCAGGGTGGCCCGGGTTGAAAACGTTACCAGGAGGCGAGTCGCTCAGCGAACGACGCGCGCGCCGCCGCCGCCAAAGGTCTTTTCGACTTCCTTGCGGGTGGCCATCGAGGTGTCGCCGGGGGTCGTGGAGGCCAGCGCGCCGTGCGCGGCACCGTATTCCACGGCCTTCTGGGCGTCGTTGAACTGGAGGAAGCCGAACTGGAGGCCGCTGGCGAAGCTGTCGCCGCCGCCCACGCGATCGAGGATCTCGAGGTCCGGGTACTTGCGGCTCTCGTGGAAATTGCCGTCGTGCCAGAGGATCGCGGACCAGTCGTTGATCGTCGCGCTCTTCACGACGCGCAGCGTGGTCGCGGCGACCTTGAAGTTCGGGAACTCCTTCACCGCGCTCTCGATCATCGTCTTGAAGGCGTCGGTCTCGATCGCGCTGATGTTGTGGTCCACGCCCTTGACCTCGAAGCCGAGGGAGGCGGTGAAGTCCTCCTCGTTGCCGATCATGACGTCGACGTTCTTCGCGATCTCGCGGTTGACCTCCTGGGCCTTCTTCAGGCCGCCGATGGTCTTCCAGAGCGAGGGGCGGTAATTGAGATCGTAGCTGACGATCGTGCCGTGCTTCTTCGCGGCCTTGACGGCCTCGACGGTGAGGTCGGCCGTGGAGGCGGAGAGCGCGGCGAAGATGCCGCCGGTGTGGAACCAGCGGACGCCGAGCTTGCCGAAAATGTGATCCCAATCGAAGTCACCCGGCTTGAGCTGCGAGGCGGCGGTGTTGCCGCGGTCGGGATTGCCGACGGCGCCGCGGATGCCGAAGCCGCGCTCGGTGAAATTGAGACCGTTGCGGACGGTGCGGCCGATGCCGTCGTCCTCACGCCACTTGATGAAGTCGGTGCTGACGCCGCCCTGCATGATGAAGTCCTCGACCAGGTGGCCGACTTCATTGTCGACGAACGCAGTGCAGACCGCGGTCTTGTAACCGAAACACTTCCGCAGGCCGCGGGACGTGTTGTACTCGCCACCGCCCTCCCAGACTTGGAATTCGCGAGCAGTGCGAATGCGGCCCTCGCCCGGATCGAGGCGGAGCATGACTTCGCCGAGCGAGATTTGATCGAAGGCGCAGGAGTTGGCGGGTTTGATGGTGAGGCTCATGAGATGGGTTTTCGCGGACGCGAAAACCTAGGTTGAGGGATTTCGCTTCGCTTCGTCCAGAAGATAGGCGGTCGGGCCGCCGTGGAGGTCCCAGCCAGATCGATGCCGTTGAATCGTCATTCACGAGGGAAACTAGCATTACTGTCCGGTGTAGGGCTGCCGCTCGCCGGCACGCCGCGAACTTCATTCGCCTCGCGGCCCGGCGACGAGCGCCGGCCCTACACTTGACTGCATGCTCCCGGCTTAACTCCAGATCCGGTCGTACGAGCGGACCTCGTTCCACTGCGGGGTGGGATCGAAGAAGCTGCGGTCCTCGGGGTGGAGGTGTTCCTTGATTACTTCCTCGTTCAACTCGATGCCGAGGCCGGGGGCGGAGTTCGGAACTGGCGCGTGGCCCTTGGCCCAAAGCTGGCGGCCGTCGGTGGTCTTCACGAGCCGCGGCCACCATTCGTTGTCGACGATCTGGTTCGGCACCTCGAGGGCGAGGGCGTTCTCGGTCGCGGCGGCGGAATGCACGTTCGCCATGAATCCGATCGGCGTGCCCGCGAAGTGCAGGACCATGCCGACGTCCTTCTCCTCGGCGTAGTCGCCGATCTTCTTGGTCTCGAGAATACCGCCGGCCGTCGCGAGATCGGGCTGGACCATGTCCACGGCGCGGGCGTCGCAGAGTTTCTTGAAGTCCTCTTTCAGGTAGATGTCCTCACCCGTGATCGTCGGCGTGTTGATCGCATCGGTGATCATCTTGAGCTGCTCGGTGCTGTCCCAGGGCAGGAAGTCCTCGAGCGAGGCGAGGCTGAACTTCTCGAGCGCGTTGCCGACGCGGATGCAGGTGTTGACGTCGAAGTGGCCCTGATGGTCGGCGGAGAGCGGGACGTCATAACCGACGACGTCGCGAATCGTGCCGACATAGCGGGCGAGTTCCTCGAGCCCCTTGTCGGTGATCTGCACGCTGGTGAACGCGTGCCGCGAATTCTGATACGAGAGATACTGCTCCGAGCGCGAGGAGCGGACCTTGGTGTTGAAGCCGGGGATGAACTTCGAGTTCACGGTCGTGCCGGGAATGCCGGCGATCTTCTCGATCCCGGGGTGCATCTTCAGCCAGGTGAAGCCCTGCACCTCGAGCCGGTGTTTCACGTCGGCCTTGAACTTGGCGAGGTCGATATCCGCGAGCGGCATGCCGCCGGAGTTGGGGATGTAGGAGTAGAGGCGGACCTGCTCGCGATAACGGCCGCCGAGCAGGGCCCAGACGGGGACGTTGAACGCCTTGCCCGCGAGATCCCAAAGCGCCATCTCGACGCCGCTGACGCCGCCGCCCATCCGGCCGTGTCCGCCGAATTGTTTGATGATTTTGAAGATGAGCTCGACGTTGCACGGGTTGAGTCCGAGCAGCCGGCTCTTCAGGAAAAGGGCGAAGCGGGCGTCGGCGCCGTCGCGGACCTCGCCGAGGCCGTGGATGCCCTGGTTGGTGTCGATGCGGATGATGACGTTGCGCGCGTTGGTCGCACCGGTGCCGTTCGCGATCGTCGTGTAGCGGAGATCGGTGATCTTGAGATCGGACGGGGCGCTGGCGCGGGAAACGTTGGAGGTCGTTTGGGCGACCGTGTCTTCGATCGAGGCGCCGAACATGCCCGCGAGGGTGATGCCGCCTAGGACGGTGCTTTGCTTGAGGAAATCGCGACGCGACGACTGCGCCTGAGCGGGTTGGGCGGCCGCGGTTTGGGCCTGGCGCTCAACGTTTTTATACAGGGCGAGGTGCTTGAGCGCAGGTTTCATCGGA
The DNA here is from genome assembly GCA_947472765.1 of Opitutia bacterium. GTDB lineage: Bacteria > Verrucomicrobiota > Verrucomicrobiia > Opitutales > Opitutaceae > ER46. Next base: position 21,373 of record CANJCM010000027.1, on the reverse strand, counting down.
GGGGTTTTCGCGGTGCGAAAACCCTATTTTTGGGGGATGGGGGGGCGAGACAATTGGCGGGAGGTGGTGTGCGATGGGGCCTACACGGGAAATGGACACCGACCTTCGAGCTTCTGAGCGTGAGCCAAAGGTGGATTCGGCGATCCTTATGATTGTGGCGGATGATCGGGAGCGGAGGGGCGGGGTGATTGAGTGCCTGGAGGAGATGACGGACGTGCGGGTGGAGGTGCAGAGGATCGAAGAGGGGGATTTCGTGGTGGAAAGACAGTTTGTGGTGGAGCGGAAGACCCTCCGGGACTTCGCGCAGTCTCTGTTGGATGGACGGTTATTTCGTCAGGCGAGTCGGCTGGCTCAGTCTTCGCTTCGGCGCGTGCTGGTGCTGGAAGGCAAGGCGGAGGATCTACGGGCCTTGAATGTGACGACGCGTGGCACCGGTGAACCTAGAGTTCCGGAAGTCGGATTCGTACCTGCCACGACCGTCGGTCAGCCGCCCGGCTTCATCTGCGGATCAGCTCTGCTCAGCTCCACTCGCTCACGCTCGCGGCCACGATCTGAATCGGAACACAAAGGGCGCAGAGTCGCAGGGCAGGCTCCGATCAAGATTTGGACAGGATGAACAGGATGGGCAGGATGCCCGGAGCGGATCGTTTTCTGGATTCATGGCTTCAGGCTCCCACCCCGGCTCGGGACGTTAGTGTTCCGTTAGTGTCCGTTAGTGGTTCCAAAGCTCCGGGGAATTTAACCACTAACTCTCACTAACCCGACACTAACTCTGGCGGTTATCGGCGAGAGAACCGCCGCGCGAATTCGTGCGATTCTCGATTACGCTGAAGAAACGCCGAGCGACGGAGTCGAATAATGGGAGGTGTAGCCGACACACCCGGAGGGCGCGCACGAGGCACGCCCCTACGAGAGAGGAGAAGGCGTCATGAAGCGGCCCGGCGGCGAGCGCCGGCCCCACAAAGCCGCATCGACTCGTTATCCGGGCACAAAAAAGACCGCGGTCACCCGCGGTCTTCATGCACTCGCCAGTTTGGCGCAGCCAAAATGGCCTAGGATTTCGCGGCAGCGAAATCCCAAGCGCGGCGCGCCTTACTGTGCGACTTTAAGGTCGGCCAGATTCCACTTCTTTTTGCGCGCTTCCGCAGCTAGTTCGTTGAAGGCGTTGATTTCCGCCTCCGAGAAGAGGAGGCCGCCGTTCTTTGCACTGCGGGCCGCGGCGTTCGCCTCGAGCTGGCCGGGGAGCATGCAGTTCTCGTTGCCGTGACCGAGAATGTCCTGGATGACGGCCTTGACGTTCTCCGTCTGGCTGCGGCCTTTCGCGAAGGAACCGGAGTTCATCGCTTCCGGCTTCCACACCTGGAAGAAGAAGTCGCAGGTCTGCTTTTCGCCGGCCTCGGCATTGCCCCAGCGATTGCGGATCGTCGGGAGCGAGCCGCCGATGAAGGCGCCGATGATTTCGTTCATCAGCGCGAGGCCGTAGCCCTTGTGCTGGCCGAACGGGACGAGGAACTTCGCCTTCGTCGGATCGGTGGTCGGGTTGCCCTGATCGTCCACCGCGGCGCCGGGAGGAAGCTGCTTCCCCTCGCGGGCGAGCTGCTGCACTCGGCCCATGGCCACGACGGACGTGGCCCAGTCGATCACGATCGGGTAGCCGATCGCATCCTGCGTCGGGAAGCCCCACGAGTGCGGATTCGTGCCGAGGGTGGGGAACTTACCGCCGAAGGGAACGACCTCCGCGAGCGACGCGGTGCAGTTGGTGTAGGCGATGTAGCCGCGTTTGGCGGCCTCCATCACGTAACCGCCGCCCCAGAGATAGTGGAACGCGTTGTCGACCGAGACCATGCCGACGCCGTATTTGTCGGCGAGCTTGATGGCGGTCTCGATGGCGGCGTAACCGGTGGCCTGACCGAGTTTGCGGTTGGCGTTCCAGACCTGCGACGCGCGGTAGGGCAGCTTGATCTTTTCGATCTTCGCCTTCGGCACGCAGCCGCCGGCGCCGGAACCGAAGAGATGATCGAGATGCAGCGCCTTGAGCGCGTTGTGCGTGCGGATGCCGTGACGCGTGGCCTCGGCGCAGAAACGCGCGCCGGCTTCGGCTTCCTGGCCCGAATAGCCGCGCTTCTTGTAGGCGGCGGTGACGAGCGCGTTATGCTGTTCCTCGGGGACGACGTAGAATATTTCGGACATGGGGGGCAGAGTAGTTGAGAGTTGAGGGTTGAGAGTTGAGAGCGAAGCCCGGGATGAAGTGCCGAGATTGAGAAGTTGCGGAGACCGATGACTGGTTCTCTCAACTCTCAGCTCTCAACTCTCAACCGAGGCATCATTCTCAAACTACTTTCGAAACAGGAACCTCGGGATTTATCTGCGCGAGGGGTTTCTGGCCGTTCATCGCGAGGATCAGATTCTTGACGGAGGTCGTGGCCTGGCGGACGACGCTTTCAAAGGTGCGCGAGCCGATGTGCGGCGTGACGATCGCGTTCGGGAGCTTGAGCAGCGGGTGATCGGCCTTCGGCGGTTCCTCGTCGAGCACGTCGGTGCCGTAGCCGCCGACCTGGCCGGACTTGAGGGCCTCGACCATGTCCATCGTGTGGACGATTTCGCCGCGGGCGCAGTTGAGGATGAGCACGCCCTTTTTCATCTTCGGGAAGGACTTCGCGCTGATCATGTCGCGGGTTTCCGGCGTGAGGTTCGTGTGCAGCGAGATGTAGTCCGACCCGGCGTAAATCTCGTCGAGGTTCGCGGCGCGCTTCACGTTGTTCGCGGCGGCGAACTTCTCGTCCCAGTACACATCGAACGCGATGACGTTCATGCCGAAGGCGCGGGCGCGAATGGCGACTTCCTTGCCGATGCGGCCGAGGCCGACGATGCCGATGGTCTTCTCGAGCAGTTCGTGACCGGTCTTGCGCTTCCAGCCGCCGGCGCGGGTGGAGTCGGTGTGGTAGAAAAAGTTCTTCTCGAGCGCGAGGAGGAGGAGGAAGGTGTGCTCGGCCACGGTGGTGTGGTTCACGCCCGGCGTGAAGAGCAGCGGGATGCCGAACTCGGTGCAGGACTTCACGTCGATCTTGTCGACGCCGATGCCGTACTTGCTGATCACCTTGAGCTTCGGTCGGGCCTTCTCGAGGACCGCGCGCGTGATCAGGTCGTCGCCGCAAATGTAGCCGTCGATGTCACCGACCAGCTTCAGCGTGTCCGCCTCATTGAGCGGGCCGCGGGCGCGGATGATTTCCCAGCCAGTGTCGGCGAGGAGCTTGTGGTGTTCCCCGGGCGTGTCCTGGAACGAGGTGGTGGTCAGAAGGATTTTCGTCATGGGCAGGAGGGAGACTTCAAAGCCTGACCAGGGAAAATGGAAGGTTTTTTGCCCGGGGGCAAAAAACCTAAGCGGCGCCGGGGCGCCGCGAGAGGGGAGTGGGACGGGCCGGACCTAGTTGTGGAGTGTAGGGCCGCTGCCCTTCGACTGGCTCAGAGCCTTTATTCTAAGCGAACGGCAGGCCGTGAGCCTGTCGAACGGCTCGCCGGCGGGCCTTTTCGCGAACGATAGCCGTGGCCTGGCGACGAGCGCCGGCCCTGCACCGATCAGTGGACGTTCCGTCGCAGGTTGGGAAGCCCTGGACGGTGGGGGCACCGTCCCTCCATGGATTGCTCTTGGAGAGGAGAGCGAACGGAAGTCTGAACGATCCGACTACCATGGAGGGCGGGTGCCCACACCCGCCGATTTCGTTTCACGGCATCGTTCCGGCTGGAGAGGGGTGCCCGAAGCGCGGGGTGTGTTGGGTGACTTTTTTGCGGGCGTGTCGGGCGGCGGAACGCGCTTCAACCAATCCAAAATCGAGAATCCAAAATCCAAAATCGCGCGCCGGCGGCCGGCGCGCTACTCCCAGCGGAAGACGATTCCGAGCCAGCCAGTGCTGCCGCGGAGGACGAGGTCGTAGATTCCGGGAGCGTCCGTGGCCGGCACGACATGCGTGAGCAGGTGCCCGAGATGGAGTTGGCCGGAGGCGACCATCCGCAGGAAGGAGCGGCGGTTGCGTTGTCGAGTCCAGGGCCAGTAGGCGTGCGGGACCGTCATGCCCGTTTCGTAGGTGCCCGTGAGCTTGAGCTCCTTGCGCAGCAATTCCTCCTTCAACCGGATCGTGGCCGTGCCGGGAGGACTGCCCGTGAGAACGACGGTGCCGCGGTCGGAGGCGCATTCCATCGTCGTTTGCAGGATGCTGGCAGCCTGAGCGCAGTGGAACACGACCTCGGCGCCGGCACCTCGCGTGATTTCTCTGACCCGGGCGACGACGTCCTCGCGCGACGGGTTGATGACATGGGTCGCGCCGCTGCGCCGGGCCAGTTCGAGGCGTTCGTCGACGAGATCGATCGCGATGATGGGGTGCGCGCCGGAGCAGCGGGCAAACTGCAGGACGAGTTGCCCGACGATGCCCATCCCGAAAATCGCGACGGATTGCTCAATCTGGATCTGCGCGCGGCGTACGCCGTGCAGCGCCACATCGCCGAGCGCGGCGAAACCCGCGGCCTCGTCCGGCGTTCCGTCCGGGACGGGATCGATCGCCGCGGTCGGCGTGACATCGATCAGCGCGTGACTGGAGTGGCCGGCCGCCGTGGTCACGCGATCGCCGATCGCAAAACCGGTGACGCCGGGGCCGATCGCGAGGATGCGGCCGACCGTCATGTAGCCGATGTTGGCGCGGAGCGCGCTTTCCGGCAGGCCATAGGACTGCGGCCCGAACCGCAGGAAGTTCGATTCGCTGCCGGCGCTGACCTGCGAGTGGGTGTTGCGGACGAGCACCTGCCCGGCCTGGGGAACGGGAATGGGAAACGACTCGAGCTCGACGCGCGGGGCGGAGGGCGACGAGACGAACATCAGGCGTTGGGCGGAATTCATGGGAGTGGGAAAGATAAGAGAGACTCGGATTCCGGAATTCGGGGGTCGCCGTAGCCCTGCCCGTGAGGGCAGGGACCAATTCTTGCCCCGCCCCTCTCTTTGTCATTCTGAGCGAAGCGAAGAATCCACGCCTGACGCTCACTCGACCGCATGGATTCTTCGCTTCGCTCAGAATGACAGAGGACTTTTACACGGTTGCTCACGGCGCGAGCGACCTTGCCAACTTCGGAGTACATTACGCGGATGAGTTTCTCAATCCGCCTCCAGCTCCGCAAACAGCGCCGGGTCGTTGTGCGCGAGCGCCGTGAACGCTTGATCGAGATGCACGGGCGTCCGACCACCGACGAGCACGGAGGTCACGCCGGGACGGTGCATCGCCCAGGCGAGGGCCAGATGCGCCATCGTTTTTCCGGTGCGCTCGGCGACTGCCGCCAGTTTCGCGAGCCGGCGTTCGGGGCCGGGCTTGAAGTAGATCGGCTGGTGTCCCGGGGCCACGTCGAAACGCGAGCCGGGGGCGACGCCGCCGCGATGTTTACCGGTGAGATAACCGGCCCCGATCGGGCTGTAGGTGATAATCGCCACGCCGTGGGCGGCGCACAGCGCGGTGAGTGCGGCGTCGACTTCATGCACGGCGAGGTTGTTCACGTTCTGGAGGGCGCGGAAAGGCGTGAGTCCGAGCTGCGCCTGCACCGTCAGCACGAAGCGCAACTGCGCCGCCGTGAAGTTGCTCACGCCCAGCGCCCGCACCCGGCCGGAGCGGACGAGTCCGTCGAGCGCCCGCAGCGCCTCCGCGGTTTCGGCCCCGGCGTCCCACTTGTGGAAATAAAGCAGGTCGATCGTTTCCACCCCCAGCCGCTGGGCGCACCCGGCGACCGCGCTGTCGATCGCGGCGGCGGTAAACGGCGGATAAATCTTGGTCGCGATGTTCAGCGAACCCGGCGCGGGCCGGCGTGAGGCGAGCCAGGCCCCGACAATTTTCTCCGACACCCCGGCGCCGTACATGGCGGCGGTGTCGATGAGCGTGATGCCGCGCTCCACCGCGCCGTCCATCAGGGCGAAGCAGGCGTCCTGCGGAATCTCGCGGCCGAAGGTGGAGCCACCGAGGCAGATGGGGCTGATGGGGGGCAGGCTGGGGTGGAGGTGAAACGTGCTCATGAGGAAAAGCGTGATTCGCGCAGGCGGCGGCAGCCTTTCGCCGTGACGCATGCGCATCGGCCCCGCAACCGGAAATCACCTGCACAAAATTTGCCCAGGAGCACGGCGATTAATCACCGAGACACCGAGGCACCGAGTTCAACCGGATCGGATTCTCTGCGTCTTCGTGCCTTTGTGTTTAGTCGGCTCGGAGATTGAGATTGGAGCGATTGCTCTCATCTGGGTCCATTTGGGTCCATCTGTGGCTGCTGCCCCACGCCCGGGCTTGCGCGCGCCGACGCGGCGGTTCATTCGGGAAATCGATCATGGCCTCCGTCACCGTTGCCACCGCCGCCCTGAAACGCCGTCTCGGATCCCGCGTCGTCAAAACCGACGAGGCGTCCCGGCGCGAGGCCTCGTTCGACAGCGCGAAGATTCCGTTCGTCCCCGCCGCCGTGATCAAGGTGCGGCGTGAAGCCGACGTCGGCGTGGTCCTCGAGCTGGCCAACAAGCATCGCGTGCCGGTGACGACCCGCGGCCGCGGCACCACGTTGACCGGTGCGGCGACGCCGGTGAAGGGCGGCTGGGTGGTCGACATGCTCGGGCTGAACACGATCGCGATCGACCGCGACGCGGGCATGGCCCACGTGCAGACCGGCGCGAAGGTCGGCGACATCCAGGAGGCCGCCGCGGCCGTGGGCTGGTTTTATCCGCCCGATCCGTCCTCGAAGGAATACTGCACCATTGGCGGCAACATCGCGTGCAACGCCGGCGGCATGCATGGCGGGAAGTATGGCGTGACGCGTGACTTCGTGATCTCGCTCCGCGGTTACCTACCGACCGGCGAAGCGGTGCAGTGGGGCACGGCGACCAAGAAATTTTCCGCCGGCTTCAACCTGCGCGATCTCTGGATCGGCAGCGAGGGCATGCTCGGGATTATCACGGGTGCGGTGCTGAAACTGATTCCCGCGCCGGCCGAACGCTGGACGCTGCTGACGTCGTTCCGCGATGAGACCGCGGCGCTCGAGGCGGCGCTCGCGCTCTTCCGTTCGCGGGTGCAGCCGGCGATCTGCGAGTTCCTCGATCGCGAGAGCGTGCTCTGCGCCGAGCGGGCCACGGGCAAGGTGGTCTTCGCCGGCCAGTCGGGACGGCCCGTCCTGTTGCTCGAACTTGCCGGCTCGAAAGCCGAAGTGCGGGAGCAGCGGGCAACGATGCTCGCATGGGCCGCGGAGCACGCGACGGCGCATCGCGTGGCGCGCAACCGGGCGGAGGCCGAGGAGCTCTGGGCGGTGCGGCGCAAGTGTTCCGGCGCGATGTTCGAGCTCGGCGACTCGAAGTTGAACGAGGACATCGTGGTCCCGATGAAGAACTATGTCGCGTTCGCGAAATTCCTGAAGCGACTGAAGCGCGAGTCCGGCCTGCACATTCCGACGTTCGGCCATCTTGCCGACGGGAATCTCCACGTGAACATCATGTATCACCGCGAGAATCCGAAGGAGCGGCGCGCCGCGGAGGCGGCGGTGCAGCAGCTCATGAAGACGGTCGTGGCCCTGGGGGGTGCGATTTCCGGCGAGCACGGCATCGGCCTCGCGAAGTCACCGTTCCTCCGCATTCAACATTCTCCCGCGCAGGTCCGGGCGATGCGGGCGGTCAAGGATGCGCTCGATCCGAATGGCATACTGAATCCCGGGAAGATGTTCGACGTCTTCCAAGTGTGGAAGCACCCGCGGCTGGCGATCAAGCTGCCCTGGGATCACAAGTAAGCGGCGGCTGGTCTCGCACTCATGTCCGTGCTGTCCGAGGGAGGGCCGAAGCCCATGGAGGGCGGGTGTCCTCACCCGCCTCGAGCCTCCCGCCGCGCATACTGGCTCCTCGGACTGCTGCTCCTGCTGGGCGCGATGTTGCGCGGTTCTTTCTACGAGCGGCCGTACGGACATCCCGACGAGACGATCACCGTCGAGGTGGTCGGCTACATGCGGCGGTCGGGCGACTGGGATACGAACTGGGCGAAGGCGAACCTCGAGCCGCTGCTGCGCTACGATCAGTACAATTTTTCGTCCCACCTTTACGCCACGTACTTTTTCTACCGCGGCGTGAAGCTGTGGCCCGGCACGGCGGAGTGGCGGTCGGCGGCGAACGGCCTGCCGGTTTATCGATTCTTCTCGGTGCTGCTCGCGGTGGTGGTCATCGTTCAAACTTGGTGCCTGGCCCGGCGTGGCCTGGGGTCCCCGGCCGCGCTGCTCGCCGCGGCGCTCGTCGCGGTGGCGCCGATCCTGGTGCAGGATGCGCATTACGCGCGGCCTGAGGCTTTCGTCACGGTGCTCACGCTCGCCACGGTTGGCTGGTGCTGGCCCCGGCCGCAGCTTTCCGCGGGGCCCGTGCTGGCGGCGGCCTTCGGGCTCGGCCTGCTCGTGGCGGCGAAGATTTCGATGCTGTTGCTCGGCTTCGTGCTCCTCGTGCCGATCCTCGCGGCAACCACGGGACCGAGGAAAACGGTGGGCGCACTGCTCCCTTTCGCGATGGCACTCGGATTCATCTGCGGCGCGCCCGGAGCGGTCGTGCACCCGGCGGCGTTTGCCAATGGCGTCCGGCACCTGACGGAGCAGTACGCGGGATTGCATCCGCCGCACTCGCATTTCGACGGCGGCATGGTGGCGGATCTCCTGATTCGCTACACGGGTGCGACGTTTGGCTGGGCGGCGATCGCGGCCTTCCTCGTCGGTGGGGTGACGCTCGCGCGGACGCGGCGCTGGCCCGAACTCGGATTACTGGTCGGACCGGTCGTGGTGTTCGCGGGATATTTCGCGACGCGCAGCGTGTTCTTCGAACGGAACCTCAGTCACCTCGTGCCGCTGTTTCTAATCGTGGCCGCGCTGGGCGTCTGCACGGTCGCGGAAGAGGTGAGGCAGAGGTTTCGACTGTGCGGCCGATCGGGTTGGATCGCCACGACCTTGCTGTTCGGGTTGCTCGTGCTGCGTCCGCTCGAGGTCACCGGCCGGTTGGTCGGCTTGGAATTTTCCGGGCAGGCCGACGGACGCCACGCCGCGTTTGAACAAACGGTGAGGTCGCAATACCCGGAGGCCGGCTGGCTCTCGACGCTGTTCCTGGCCGAAGCTCAGCTGGACGAGGTCGCAGCGGAACTCCGCGAGCATCCGAAGCCATTGCTCGTGCGGGTGTCGGACTACCACGACGACTTCACGCGGGAATATCTGCGACAGTTCCTCGAACGCTTCGACGCGCGGAAAGTGGCCGAGGATCCTGGAACGTTCCCCGATCTGCCGCCCTGCACGCTGCTGACGTACCACCGTTCGCGGGAGCATTATTTCATTGTTCACGGGATCCGAAGGACGGCTGACCGATGAGAAGAAAAGCGGGCGCGCACGAGGCGCGCCCCTACAAAACCTCTTCGAATCCCAGTCGAAATGGGGACGAAATTCCGTAGGGGCGGGGCTCGTCCACGCCCGGTTTGGCTGACGCCACATTTTGCCGGCCCTAGGAGGTGGAGACGGCGGACTGGGCGGCGGCAACCGGCTCGTCCACGGCCGCCACGGCGCGCCGGCGCCAGAAACTCGTCAGCCACGCGGGCAGCGTCGCAATCGCAAGGTACCCGAGTCCAGCGAAGAGGAGCCAGTTCGCGACTTCGTCGATCCACACCCACGCTTCCGCGCCGTGCGGCAGCCGGGCAAAGCGCGGCTCGATGCACCACGACCAGAGCGAGGTGCCTGCCATCAAGAGTGTGATCACCGCCGGCAGGCGGAGGACTCCGCTTCGATGGGTGCTCCAGGTCCAAAGCTGCGGCAGGATGAACAACAGGAAAATCATCCGGTAGTCCCAGTTGTTCCCGAGGAAAAAGGTCCCCGTGTAGATCGCAGCCCCGAGACGAAAGGCGTCCCGGTGCGGCGTCTCCTCCTCCGGGATGGCCGGCGCGGGCCGCAGGCGATCCAGGGCGAATCCGGCGACGAGAATGAGGACCGCGAGGATTCGGAGACCATGCAAAGTGGCGTTCCACAGCGCGGGGGAGAAGGGTAACTTGCGCTCCGACGCCATGAAGGCCGCGACGTGGATGCCATAGGAGAAGATGCTCGAGCGCGGAGTTCCGTTATCGATGGCCAGCAGGTCGCGGTAACTGAACGCCACGTAGATCCCCGTCAGGGCGATCGCGGCGGCGAAAATCTGGAGGAAGCGACGCCGGCCGGCCCGGACGAGGATGAGGATGCCCGCGAGCGGAAATAGTTTCAGCACCATCGCCATGAGTACGAAACTCGCCGAGACGAGCGGACGCCGGACGGTCCAGATCGCGAGGGCGCTGAGAGCGAACACGACCAGTTCGATGTTGCCGCGCTCCATCGCCATCATGACGGGTGGCGACAGCAGGCCGGCCATCAGCACGAACGCGGTGCCGACGGTAGCTTCGCCGGGCCAGAGCAACATGGAGATCAGAAAGGCACCCACCAGGCCGAGGCCGATTGGGACCGTGTGGCTTTGATCCACGCCGAGGCGCTCGAGTTGCTGCCAGATGCGCGGGTAGTTCATCAGCCGCTTCCACGGATCGCGGACGTTGTCGACGAGCGGATCGTGGCCCTCGCGGCGGGACTCGGCGCCGGCGGTGATGACGAGAAAGTCGGAGAAGGGCTGGGGCATGGGCGAGAAGTTCCACATCATCCACGTCGCCATGTAACCGCGCGTGGTCATGAGGGTCCCGACGGCCGTGACCGCGATGAAGACGAGGACCGTGAAGAGGCGGTAGCCGCGCATGCCCAGCGCTTAGCGTGTGGGCGTGCCAACAGGCGCGCGCAAGCCTGCGTTTCCCTCGATGCGAATAATTTTTTTCCGTTTGCCGCATGAGATGACGGCGTCTGAATTCCGGCCTCTCCTGCATGTATCTCCGAGCCCTCAGGCTTCACGGCTTTAAAAGTTTCGCTGACAACTCCACGCTTCGCTTCGAACCCGGCGTCACCGCGGTCGTCGGGCCCAACGGCTGCGGCAAGTCGAACATCGCGGACGCGATTCGCTGGGTGCTGGGCGAGCAGAGCGCGAAGGCGCTGCGCGGCGGCAAGATGCAGGACGTCATTTTCGAGGGCGCGGACACCCGGAAGCCGGCGCAGTTGTGCGAGGTCGCGCTGCTCCTGACCGATTGCGAGAAGCAGCTCGGCAGCGAGTTTCACGAAATCGAGATCATGCGTCGCGTGCACCGCGACGGTCAGAGCGAGTACTTTTTCAACGGCCAGGCGTGCCGGCTGAAGGACATTCAAAAGCTGTTCATGGACACCGGCGTCGGCCGGACCAGCTACTCGATCATGGCGCAGGGCCAGATCGATCAGATTCTGTCCTCCAAGCCCGAGGAGCGCCGCGCGGTGTTCGAAGAGGCGGCCGGAATCACGAAGTACAAATCGCAGCGCCGGGAGGCGATGCAGAAGCTAGGTCTCACCGATCAGAATCTGGCCCGCGTCGCCGATGTGATCGGCGAAGTCTCGCGCCAGATTGGCAGCCTCCGCCGCCAGGCCGCCAAGGCGATGCGGTACAAGCGGCTCAATCACCGGCTGCGGCACCACGCGCTGGCCTGGAACGGATTTCATCATGCAGCGCTGACGGCCACGCTCACCGATCTCGAGAGCCGGGTCACGGGCCTGCGCGCCGAGTCGCTGTCGCGGCGGGCGGCCCTCGACGAACAGGAGGAGGGCCTCGCCGGGCAACGCGCGCAGCGCGGCCGGCTGAACCAGCGGGTGCAGGACGCGCAGCAGTCGGTCTTTGACCTTCGGTCCCAGAAGGAAGCGGCCGAGAACGGGGCGAACCTGGCGCGGATCCGGCGCACCGGACTCGAGGACCGCCTCGATTCGTCCCGGCGGAACCTCGAGGAACTGGAGATGCAACTCCGCGAAGTGGCCGCGCAGGTGGACACCGGGGCGCAGGACAAGCAGCTCCAGCTCGAATTGCTCGGCGGCAGCGATGCGGTCTTCCAGCAGCGCAACCGGGAGCAGGCGATCGTCGAGGGCGAGTTGAGCAAGCTCGAGCAGGAGCTCAATCAGGCGAAATTCCAGCTCCTCCAGTTTGAGAGCACCGTGGCGCGGCTGCGCACGGACTGCTCGGGCTACGAGGTCGATCAGAAGACGAGCGCGCACAAGCACGACTCGCTCGCCCAGGAACTCGAGGGCGTGCGGCAGCAGCAGGCGGCGGCGGCCCAGGCCGCGGCCGAGGTTGAGGCGCGGCTCGAGGCGGCGCTGGCGGAAAAGTCACGCGTGCACGGGGAGGCGGCCACGGCGCAGCAGACGATCACGGATTTGACGCGGGAGTTCCGCGAGGCGCAGCGCAAGCTCCTCGACATCGATCGCCAGCTCACGCAGCGCACGGCACGGCTCCGCCTGCTTCAGCAGTTGCAGGAAAAATGGGAAGGCTTCGGCGAAGGCGCGAAGGCCGTCCTCCAGGGCCGGCTCGAGGCCGCGCTCGCCGGGGCCAGGGTTTCCCCGATCATGCAGGGCCTCGCCGTGAAGGCCGAATTTGGCCGGGCGATCGAGGCGATCCTCGGTTCCGCTGCCGAGGCGATCAGCGTGAGCGACGCGGCGACGGCGAAACGCATTCTCGCCCAGCTGGAGACCGAGCAAATCGGCAGCGCCTGCCTGCAGGTGGGCGAGTGGGGGGCGACCGCGCCCGCGGCCGCGATCCCCGAGGGTGCACCGCTCATCGCGGCGATCGGTGCGCTCGATGACACGGCGACGGCTCATCCCGCCCTGAGCGTGCTGCGCGAGTGCTACGTGGCCGATGACCTCGAGACATTCCTGAATTACTGGCAGGCGAATCCAGGCTTTTCCTTTCTGGCGGTGGCCACACGGCGCGGCGATCTCATCGATCGTCGCGGCTTCATCTATGGCGGACACCACAGCAGCAAGCGGGCGGCGCACAGCATCGTGCAGCGCGAGATCGAGCTGCGCGAAACGGCGAAGGCCCTCGTGGAAGATCAGAACGCCCACGATCTCCAGAAGGCGGCGATCGACGTCCTGAACACGCAGCTGGCCGAGGCGGAGCAGACGCTGGAGCAGCGGCGGGCCGACGTGCTCACCGCCAGCCAGACGCTCGCAACCGTCCAGGCGGAGCAGCGCAACGCGCAGCGGCAGGTGGACGACGTGGCGGGCCGGCTCGCGCGGATGGAAGCGGAGCTGACGGCGCTGGAACGCGCCAAGGACGAGGCGCACGCACGGTGGGAGAAGGCCCAGGCGGGTCTCGCCGAGGCCGACGCGCTGGTGACCGCGCAGCGGGAAAGAATTCATCAGCTCGAGACGCGAATCACCGAGGTGCGCACCGAGCGCGACGTGAAGCGCGAGTCGCTGGCGCAGGCCCGGCTCGAACTCGCCGAGCGCCGGCAGAAGGTCGAGGTCATCGACCGCGGGCTGGGCGAGATGGAACGCCGCCGCCAGCAATTGAGCGAATTGCTCGTGCAGCGTCAGACGGAAATCGAGTCCTGGACCGAACAGACGTCGGAACTCGAGCAGGCCTCCGCGAGCCAGACGGCACGCGCCGCGGAGCTCGCCGAGACGCTCACCGTCGCGCAGGGCCAGGTGGAGGCGGCGCGCAATGAACTGACGGTGGTGGAACGCGCCATCAACGAACTCGAGGCGTCGCAGCACACCGTGCGTGACACGGCGCAGTCCGCGCTGGAGGAACTGAACCGTCACGAGTTGAAGCTCTCGGAGAGCCGGCAGCGCGCACAGTTCATTGCGGAGGACGTCACCCGCGAGTTTCAACTCGCCATCGCCGACATCGATTGGAAGCACCAGCTCTGGCATGCCGAGGACGAACCCGCCGGCCTGCAGGTCCTCGATCTCGACGAGGAAGAGGATGAAAGCGCCCCGGCCCCGGCCGCCCCGGCGGCCGAAGGCGCAGCGGTGGCGGAAGCCGCGCCGAAGCGCCGGCGCAAGGCCCGCGCGGCCCGGGGTGAACCGACGGCGGAGGATTTGGCGGCGCTCGATCAGACCGATTGGGCGGCCGTCAAGGGCGAGGTCGATGCCCTGCGGCAGCGGCTCAACAGCATGGGCGCCGTGAACCTCGTCGCGATCGAGGAGTACGCCGAGCTGAAGCAGCGTCATGATTTCCTGCAGGGGCAGGTCAATGATCTCACCACGGCGAAGGCCGAATTGATCAAGGCGATCGACGAGATCAACCTGACCTCGCAGCAGCAGTTCAACGTCACCTTCGAGCAGATCAAAAAGAACTTCGAGTACACCTTCCAGACGCTCTTCGGCGGCGGGCGGGCGCACCTCGAGCTCGTGCAGGCCGAGGACATTCTCGAAAGCGGCATCGAGATCGTCGCGCAGCCGCCGGGGACGAAGCTCAAGGGCATCACGCTGTTGTCGGGCGGACAGAAGACGCTCACGGCGGTCGCGCTGCTCTTCGCACTCTACATGGTGAAGCCGTCGCCGTTCTGTCTGCTCGACGAACTCGATGCGCCGCTCGACGAATCGAACATCGGCCGCTTCACCGAGCTGCTGAAGAAATTCGTGAACGAGTCGCAGTTCATCATCATCACGCACAACAAGCGCACCGTCTCCGCGGCCAGCGCGATCTACGGCGTGACGATGGAGGAGCGCGGCGTTTCGAAGACCGTGTCGATGCGTTTCAATCACGAGCGCGGCGAGCCCGAGGCCGCCGGGCGCAATCTCGCCGAGTCCGTCGTCGGGGCCCGGGCTCCGACGGCGAACCCGGTGTCGGCCTGAAGCCGCCGCCCGCGTCCGGCCGTTGCGGAACGGTCGCTCCGGGATTGCATTGGCCGCAGGCGCTGGGTTCGCTCGCAGGGTGAAGCTGCGCAAGGTTCGGTTCTTCTGGAAACCCCCCACGTCCCTGCCCGTTCGCTGGCGCCTGGGACTGATCGGCACTTATCAACGCGAGGGCCGGCACGCCGAAGGCATCGCCATCCAGGGGCGCGGCTTGCTGTTGTGGTGCGCCGGCCTGGCGATCGCCGCCTACCTCGTCGGGGCCACGGCGCTCTTCTGGGCGTGGCAGCGCAACCCGTACAGCGTGCTGACTTATTCCGATGCGGTGCTGTATCCCGTGCGCCGCCAGCAGATCAACGAGAAGAAGGGACAGGCGTTTATCACGCAGGGCTCGGATCTCTTTCGCGCCGGCAAGTACCGGGATGCAGCCACGCTGCTCCGGCTGGGCCTGGAGCGATATCCGCGCGATATCCGCGGCCGCCTGCTGCTGGCGCAGTTCTACATCCTCGCCAACCAGCCGCCACAGGCGACGACGATTCTCAACCAAGGGCTGACGGACGAGTATCCCGGCCGGGCTTATCTCGACACCCTGATGGGAATCTCCGAACAGGCCGGCGATTTCAACCGGATGGCGGAGCTCGGCACGCGTTATCTGCCGACCGTGCGGAAGGACGGTCCGACTCGGGACGAACGCTGGCTGTCGGGAAAGATCTTTGCCGCGCTGTCCGCGGCGGGCCGGCACGACGAGGCCTTGCGGATGGCCCGGGCGGAAACTCCCGGTGACCTCGCACGCGAGCACGAGGTGCTGGCCTTGCTGGCGCTCGGCCGGACCAGCGATGCGCTGGCGGTGCTCGATCAGTGGTGGGCGCAGCCCAAGCGTGACCAACTTGTGGTGCTGCGACTGCGGGTGCGGGCCTTGCGGGAGGCCCGTCAGTTTGACGCCCTCGCCGCGGCGATCGCGGAATTCCGGGCCGCCGCCCCCGCCGATCCCACCGTGGCCGCCTTTGGCGTGGTCCAGCAGGCGATGACCGGACGCGAGGCGGAGACGGACGCGGCGATGCAGGACTTTATCTTCCGCTTCGGCGGTTCGGCCCGGAATCTTCTGCTGGTCGCCGAACCCCTGGCCGAGTTGGGCGACCTGCCCCGGCTGCGGCGCACAATCGCGGCGGCGGCGGAGCGCGGCTACCCGTCCGGGCGTTTTAGTGTCTTGCTGGTGCAGCTTCTCGTGCAACACGGCGAATGGGCCGAGGCCTCCCGGGTGCTGGCGGGCATCCCGCCGGAAAAAGGACGGGATGTCGCGCAGGGGCGGCTTTGGCGGGCATGGATGGAACGTTTGATCGAGGCGGCCAGTTCCAACCAGGAAGGAGCGCACCTTCCGCTCTTGGAATTTCTGCGCGGGCGGCCCTGGCCCCTGGCGACGTTCCGCCGATCGATGGAGGCGCTCGCGGTGGGTAAGCGGCTCGATGCCCAGCGCGGGGTGCTGGAGATCGCCGGACGCAATTTTCCCACGAACGAGTGGGTGAAGACCGGGTTGGCGAACGTGGACCAGCAACTCGCCGCTGCACGGGACGCGGCCGCCGCGGCGGCCGCTCCGGTCGCGACCAGCGTGCGGTTGCCGGGGGAGAAAGTGTTCCTGCAGCAACTTGATGCGGCCCTGGACGGGAGCCAATGGGACGCTGCGGACAGCCTGCTGCGCGATGCGCGCGGAGCCCGGCCGGCGCCATCATGGTTGACCGCCCGCGAGCCGGCCCTGCGCCTGGCCCAGGCCCGGATCAGCCGCGGTCAGGGCGATCGGGCGGGGATGTTGACCTCCGTCCGGCTGATGCTGAATGGCGATTCCGAGCGCTCGCTCCAGGTGCTCGAGCTAGGGCGAAAGTACTGGCAGGCCGGCGACCAGGATGCGGCCCGCAGTCTCCTGCGCGAGGTGCTGTCACGCAGCCCGGGCTTTCCGCCCGCGACGCGCCTCGACGCCGAGTGGAATCCGAAGACGGAAACCAAAAAGTCGGATCCGAAAACGAAGAAGTCGGAGCCGGCGAAGAAGTAGCAACCCAGGCACCGGGTCAGCCGCCGGCTATGTGCTTCGTGGTGGCACGGGTCTCCCGACCCGTGAAATTCTTTACGAACTCCGATCGTTAATCATGGGTCGGGAGACCCATGCCACGATGAGGTAATTACTCCACGATCAGGTGATCAAGTCGGGCGGCACGTTGCTGAGCGCCTCCTCGATCGTGGTGAGGCCCATCTTGACCTTCAGCATGGAGTCCTGGTGCAGGGTCTTCATGCCGCTCTTCATCGCGACGCGCTTGAGTTCGGCGACCTCGGCCTCGCGATTGATCGCTTCCGTCAGGGCCTCGCTGTTGGTCATCAGTTCGTGGATGCCGACGCGGCCCTTGTAGCCGGTGCCGCTGCACGTGGGGCAGCCTTGGGGGTTGGCCTTGAAAATCTGGCCCGACCAGCCATCGAGCGCCTTGGCGAGGAGATCCTTTTCCCGGCCCTGCGGTTCGTAGGGCAGCTTGCAGTTCTTGCAGACGCGCCGCAGCAGACGCTGGGCGCAGACGCAGACCAGCGACGCGGAAATATTGAAAGGCTCGATGCCCATTTCACCCATGCGCGAGACCGTCGACGGGGCGTCGTTGGTGTGGAGCGTCGAGACGAGCAAGTGACCCGTGAGCGCCGCTTCGCAGGCGATTTGGGCGGTTTCCTTGTCGCGGATTTCACCGACGAGGATGATGTCAGGGTCCATGCGGAGGTAACACCGCAGGGCGCGCTCGAAGGTGAGACCGATCTGGCGGCTCATCTGCATCTGGTTGATGCCGGCCAGCGTGTACTCGATCGGATCCTCGGCCGTCTGGATGTTGACGTCCGGCGTGTTCACTTCGCCGAGCGCGGAGTAAAGCGTCATCGATTTGCCGGAGCCCGTGGGCCCGCAGTGCAGAATCATGCCGTAAGGCTGGCGGATGCACTCGCGGTACTTGGCGAGGTTCTCCTCGGAAAAACCGAGCGCGGGCAGGGGGAGCGTGCTCTTGGTCTTGTCGAGAATACGCATGACCACCTTCTCGCCGTGGTTCATCGGACCAGTGGCGACGCGAAGATCGATGTCGATGTTCTTCTTCGTGTATTTCTTGAAAATGATGCGTCCGTCCTGCGGCAACCGGCGCTCCGAGATGTCCAGGTTGCACATGATCTTCAGGCGCGTGACCATCGAGTTCGCGACCTGCTTGGGCAGCCGGAGCTTTTCCTGGCAGAGACCGTCGATCCGGTAGCGGACGAGCAGATCCTTTTCCATCGGCTCGATGTGAATGTCCGAGGCGCCGGAGACGTAGGCGTCCTCGATGATCCGGTTCGTGAGCTGAACGATCGGCGCCGAGTCTTCGTTCTCCAGGTCGGCGGCACTGACGCCGGCGGTCGCGCCGTCCCCGCTGTAGGCATTGCTGATTACGTCCGCGACCTTGCTGATGTCGACGTCCTCGGACCCCGGGGCCGCGGTCTTGGCGTCCTTGAAGAATTTCTTCAGCAGCGCGTCGAAGAGCGTGGCAGACACCACACTGACTTCCTCGATCGACATCTCGGTCGTCTGCGTGAAGGACTCCCGCTTCGCGTAGTCGAGCGGGTTGGTCATCAGGACCGCGACCGAATTGGGGCTCATCCGCTTGTGGGGGAAGATCCCCTCGCGGCGGATGACGGCGTCACCGATGACTTCGATCACCTTGTCGTCGATCTCGATATCCTCGATCTTGGTGACGAGCGGAAGATCGGTGAGCTTCGCGACGAAGCGGGCGGTGTCCTCCGCGTTCGGCACGAACTTCGGATCGACCATCCGG
The DNA here is from genome assembly GCA_947472765.1 of Opitutia bacterium. Taxonomy (GTDB): domain Bacteria; phylum Verrucomicrobiota; class Verrucomicrobiia; order Opitutales; family Opitutaceae; genus ER46. The sequence goes on along the minus strand of CANJCM010000027.1, from coordinate 2,828 downwards.
TGAATCATGGTCGACGAGTATTCGGCGACTTCCTTGAGAAGATTGAGGTCCTTCTCGGTGAACTCGCCCTCGGTGCCGGCGGACATCTCCTTGTTCAGGACCTGAATCGCGCCGAGCGTGATCGTGGTCTTGAGCGGGACGGTGAGCATCGACCGGACTTCAAAGCCGGTGGTCTGCGCCATCGATTGCATGAACGGCGCCTGGCTCTCCGTGTTGCGGAAAAAGATCGGCTCCCCGGATTCGATGACCTTGCCGACGATGCCCTTGCCGGTGGGGATCCGGAGCTGGAGCAACTTGGCCTGCGTCTCGTGGAATTTCTTTTCCTTCGCCGCGTCGCCGGCCCAGAGGGTGGGAGAGTAGTAGACCTGCTTGAAGGCGATCTCGTTGCCCTCGACCAGATAGAACGTCATCGACTGCGCCTGGAGTGCCTCGACCACCTTGGACGCGGTGAGCTCGATCACGGAGGCAACATCCTCGCGGCTGGGAGCCGGCTTGGAGATTACCTTGATGAGCAGCGAGCGGCGGAGCGTGCCGGCAATATTAGAGGGGGAAGCCATGGTCTTTGTCCCGCAAACGTGGGTTGAACGGTGATTGTCGATTCCGCCCATACGAGTCGCAATGCGGAAATCCTCCGCGTGCGTAGCAATCCCAATCTGTCTCCACTTTTTAGGCTCCGGAACTGGCTGAGGGGCCTGATCGGACCTGCCGTGCCCGATGCTGGCGAGGAGGGCGAACAATGGGCCGCCGACTGGCTGCAAGAGACCGCCGGCTACCGGGTCGTCACCCGCAACTGGCGCAATCCGAGCGATCAACGCGAGGAGATCGACCTGGTCATGTCCGACGGTGACGTCCTGGTGTTCGTCGAGGTGAAGTCCCGGGCGGCCGGCGCACTCGTCCCTGGGTACCACGCCGTGAACGCCCGCAAAAAGCGGGTCTTGCGGCGCGCGATTAAATCCTACCTCGCCCGCCTGCGGCACCGGCCGGCGACCTTCCGCTTCGATGTGGTGGAAATCATCCGGCCCGGGCCGGGCCGGGGTGCCCGGCATGAAGTGTTGCACTTTGCCAACGTGCCGCTGTTCCCGAAGCACTTTCATTAGGGCCCGCCCCCGAGTCGCGGGCCGAGGCATTTCCCTTGCGCGGCGAGCCCATCAAACCGGAGACTGCGACTTCCATGGCCGAGACCCAGCGTCATCCGTTCCTTCACGGGCTCAGCAAGCATCGCGGCGCGCCGCCGACAGTGGTCGTCATCTTTGGCGCCTCCGGCGACCTGACCGCGCGCAAGCTCATCCCGGCAATCTACAATCTCAGCCAGGACAACCTGCTGCCGGCCGATTTTTTCCTCGTGGGTTTCGGTCGCAAGCCGATGTCCGACGACGCGTTTCAAACCGCCGCCCGCGAGGCCGTGGAGGAATTCTCCCGTCGCGAACTGAATCCCGGGGTGTGGGAGCGCGTCGCCCGGCACACGAGTTACGTCGCGGGTGGCTACGACGAGCCCGCCGCATTCGAGCGGCTGGCCGCGCACATCGACACGATCGAGAAGGGCCTCGGCCGCGACGTGCAGCGGCTCTTCTACATCTCCACGCCGCCCTCCGTTTTTTCCCCGATCATCGTGAACCTCGGCGCGAGCGGGCTGGCCGCCAAGCATCTCGGCCTGCCGCATCACTCGAAGGTCGTGATCGAGAAGCCATTCGGTCGTGACCTCGCGTCGGCCCGGGAGCTCAACTCGACGATCCGCGGCGTCTTTCGCGAGGAGCAGGTCTTCCGGATCGATCATTACCTCGGCAAGGAGACGGTCCAGGATCTCCTCGTCCAGCGGTTCGCGAATGCGATTTTCGAGCCGCTCTGGAACCGTAATTTCATCTCGAGCGTGCAGATCACGGTCGCCGAGGAAGGTGGCGTCGGCTCGCGCGGCGGCTATTACGAGCAGAGTGGCGCGCTGCGCGACATGATCCAGAATCACACGATGCAGCTCGTCGCGCTGACCGCGATGGAGCCGCCCGTGTCGCTCGACGCGGAGGCGATTCGCGACGAGAAGGTAAAGCTGCTCCGCGCGATCCAACCCCTGACCATCGGCCCGGCCGGTGACGTCGCCCGCGCCCAGTACGCGCCGGGTCTGACGGGTGGAAAGCCGGTGCCGGGTTATCTGGAAGAGGAGGGGATTGATCCGCAGTCCGCCACCGAGACCTACGTCGGGCTCCGTCTCTCGATCAATAACTGGCGCTGGCAGGGCGTGCCGTTCTACGTCCGGTCCGGCAAGCGGCTGGCGCGGCGCGTGTCCGAGATCGCGATCAACTTCCGGCGTCCACCGGGCACGCTCTTTGCCGAGGGCGGGCGCTTCGATCTCGCGGCCAACACGCTCGCTTTCCAAATCCAGCCCGACGAGGGACTCAGCCTGATCCTCAACACGAAGATTCCGGGGCTCGAGACGCGGACGCAGCCGGTGAAAATGAGTTTCCGTTACGCCACGACCTTCGGCTCCAACACTCCGGAGGCCTACGAACGCCTCGTGCTCGATGCGATGGTGGGTGACGGCACGTTGTTCATTCGCGGCGACGAGGCCGAATCCTCCTGGAAACTCTGCACGCCGATCCTCGATTACTGGCGCAGCGTGGGCCGGGAAGGCATGGAGCAATACGCCGCGGGTTCCTGGGGTCCGGCGGGTGCCGACGCGCTGCTCGCGTCCGCCGGCCAGGTGTGGCGCCAACCCTGAGCTGCCACCGCATGCCTGCGATTTTTGACGCCCTGCCCGGAGTCGAGGTGCCGGTCGACGCCGTCAGCAAGGGCTTGCGCGACATGTGGGCGGGTAATGCCGCCGATGGCCGGCCCGC
>CANJCM010000026.1 GCA_947472765.1 Opitutia bacterium | reverse complement strand
GCCCACACCTCGGCCTTCGGATAAGCCCCGGCCTCGTCGAACCAGCAACTGCGCAGCATGTCCGTGTCAATAACCCCGGGATTGAGCGCCACGGCCGCCATACCTGAGGGCAGCTCGGCCGCGAGCGCTTTCGTGAGTCCCTCGATCGCCCATTTCGACATGCAATAAGGCGCCACTTCCGGGGACACGCTGCGGCCCCAGCCCGAGCTGAAATTCACGATGACGCCCTGCTGGCGGGCGACCATGGCGGGGACGAAGTGCCGGATCACGTTTTGCACACCGCGGATGTTAACGTCGACAAGCCGGGAGAATTCGCGGTCATCCTGCTCCCAAAGCGGCGCGAGCCGATTCATGACCGCTGCATTGTTGATTAACAAATCCGGCGCGCTGTCGTGCTCGAGAATGCGCGCGGCCCAGAGGGCGACCTTGCTGTCCTGCGCCACGTCCACGACCGAGAAGTCGTGCGGCGCCAGATGAGTCATCCGCAGATCGAAGATGGCATCACCGGAGCGCCCGCAGCCGTACACCGTATGTCCGGCGCGGATGAATTCCTCGATCAGGGCGCGGCCCAGACCCCGCGTCACACCGGTGATTACGATCTTCATGCGGCGATGCTGCGAGGATCGGCGCCACACCGGCAAGGTTTCTGGATTTTCGATTTTGGATTCTCGATTTTCGATTGGACCCGGCGGCGAGCGCCGGGCCCTTTGTCGGCAGGCGACGCTGGGGTGGCACGGGCGTCCCGCCCGTGAGAAGCCCGCCGGATTTCTCTTCACGGGCGAGACACCCGTACCACCCGAAACAATCCGGATCAGCAGCTCAGGAAAGAATCCGTGTCCCTGCCCTCACGGGCAGGGCTACGCTCCGGTCTACTCCCAACTAGCGTGACTGCAGGCTGAACTTGTTCAGGCCCGTCTTGCGGCAGGCATCCATCACGAAGGTCAGCTTCTTCAACTGCGTCGTTTCATCGGCCTTGATCAAAACGGGGATGTCGCGGTCGACGTTCTTCACCTGCTCGAGCAAAACGAGAAGTTGTTCGTCGGACACGTTCTGGCCGTTGAAGGACACCGCCCCATCCTTGTCGATGCCGATGGTCACCGTGCCCTTGAACTCGTTCTTACCGGCCGTCTCCACCTTGGGCAGCGTGATATTGAGCGTGGCGGCCGACTTGAACTGCATCGTCACGAACGCGAAGAAGATCAACATGACGAGCACGTCGATCAGGGGCACGAGGTTGAGCTCGGGCCGGCGGCGGGAGCGCGGACGCAGGCTGCTCATTACTTCGTGCGCTGCAGGATGCGCTCGAGGAGCACGTCGAGCTGGGCGGCGTAGTTGTCGATTTTGCGCTGGAGATAACCGCCGCTCACGAGCGCCGGGATGGCAATACAGAGACCGATGACGGTGGCCGACAGCGCCAGCGCGACGCCCTTGGTGAACGCCACCGGATCGGGCAGGCCCGTGTCCGGGGAAATCTGCGAGAACACCTGGAGCAGTCCGACGACCGTGCCGGTGAGGCCGATGAGCGGCGCGGCGGCGTAGATGACGTCCAGATAAGGAATGCCCCGCTCCATCCGGTTGATTTCGAGGCGGGCAAAGGCCTTGATCGCGCCCTCGTCGTTCTTGTGCTGCTCGGCAAAGTCCACGATTCGGGCCAGCACGGTATGCTTGCCGCCAAGCAGCGGACGGCCGCTCACCACGGCATCGACGAGATCCTGCGGCATAATCGCCACACGGCGCAGGGCGTAGATGCGCTCGCAGACGATGAACACCATCGCGAGCGAGCAGAAGCCGAGCGGATATTTGAGAACTCCGGCGCCCTGAAGGACGCTGTTAAAGTTAAGGGCCTCGGTCGCGGCGGCAAAAAGCATGGCTGGGATGATGCCGGGATGTGACGCGTCTGGAAGGAAAAGGTTCGGAAAATATTCCCGAACCTCATTTCCCTCAGCGTCCCATGTAAGGCAGACGGCCGGCGGTGGCCGCCACGCCCGCGGTGCCTTCGAGCAGTTCGCCGATCGGGTCCCAGCGGCCGTTCACGAGCGCATTGCGCGCGGATTCGCGCAGGTTGATGGGAATCGACTGTGTGCCGAAGCGCAGCACCTGCGCCTCGAGTTCGAGCGCAAGCTCCAGCGTGGGGTTGGCTTCAATGGCGGCGGCGACACGGGCGATATCTTCCCGGGAGGCGGTCGCACACGGGAGACCGAGCGTGGTGCTGTTGCCAAAGAAAATCTCGGCATAGCTCTCGGCCACGATCGCCTTGAACCCGTACTTCTGGATGGCCTGCGGGGCGTGCTCGCGGGAGGACCCGCAGCCGAAATTCGCGCCCGACAGGAGAATCCGGGCCCCCTTGAACCGCGGATCGTTCAACGGATGCGGTTTCTCGGAGCCGTCCGGGTTCTTGCGCACATCATAGAACAGGCCTTCGCCCAGTCCATCGAAGGTGACGCACTTCAGGTAACGGGCAGGAATGATGCGATCGGTATCGATGTCATTGCCGGGAACGCAGACGCCGCGACCGGCGACACGAATGATTTTTTCCAGAGCCATGGGAGGGGGGAGGCGGAAGTTGAAAGTTGAGAGATGAGAGTTGAGTGCTCTTGAGAGTTGAGAGCTGAGGGTTGAGGGCGCCTGAAGGGACCTCAGTTCGCGGCGACGCTGAAGACCTCGCGGGCATCGGCGACGGTGCCGGTGACCGCGGCGGCCGCGACCATCAGCGGGCTCATCAGGAGCGTACGGCCGGTGGGGCTGCCCTGACGTCCCTTGAAATTGCGATTGGAGGAACTCGCGCAGAGCTGATCGCCGACGAGCTTGTCGGGATTCATCGCGAGACACATGGAACATCCCGCCTCGCGCCATTCGAAGCCGGCGTCGCGGAAGACCTTGTCCACCCCGAGCTGTTCGCAGAGCACGCGGACGCCTTGCGAGCCGGGGACCGCGATGGCCTTGATGCCGGGGGCCACGTGACGGCCCTTGAGGTAACGCGCCACTTCCTGGAAGTCGCTGAGGCGGCCGTTGGTGCAGGAACCGATGAAGGCGACGTCGATCTTGGTGCCCTTGATGGGCGCACCCGCCTTGAGCTTCATGTAAGCGAGCGCCTCGTCGATCGAGGCCTTCTCGTCGGCGGCGGTGGCCTTGGCGGGATCCGGAATGGACTCGGTGATGGCGATGCCCTGTCCCGGATTAATGCCCCAGGTGACCGTCGGCGCGATGTCGGCCGCGTTGATGGAGACGACATCGTCGTAGTGACAGCCCGGGTCGCTCGCGAAGGACTTCCAGCGCGCGACCGCCTCATCCCACGCGGCGCCCTTCGGGGAATACGGCCGGCCCTTGAGGAAGGCGTACGTCGTCTCGTCCGGATTCACATAACCCGCGCGCGCGCCGCCCTCGATCGACATGTTACACACGGTCATGCGCTCTTCCATCGTGAAGCGGTCGAAGACTTCGCCGCCGTACTCGTAGGCGAAGCCGGTGCCACCGTTGACGCCGAGCACGCGGATGATGTGAAGGATGACGTCCTTGGCGTAAACGCCGGGCCGGAGCTTTCCATTCACGTTGATCCGGCGGACCTTCAACTTGCCCATCGCAATGGTCTGCGTCGCCAGCACGTCGCGGATTTGCGTGGTCCCGGTGCCGAAGGCGATCGCGCCGAACGCGCCGTGCGTGCTGGTGTGCGAGTCACCGCAGGCGATGGTGGTGCCGGGCTGGGTAATTCCCTGCTCGGGTCCGACGATATGGACGATACCCTGCTTGCCGGTGGCGCGATCGAAGAACGTGATGCCGAACTCGGCGCAATTCTTCCGCAACGCATCCATCATCTCCTGCGCCAGCGGATCCGCATACGGCTCGGCGAACTGATCCGTCGGGACGATGTGGTCGACCGTCGCGAACGTGCGATGCGGCATCGCAACCTTTAGCTTGAGATCGCGCAGCATGCCGAAGGCCTGCGGGCTCGTCACCTCGTGGATCAGGTGCGTGCCGATGAGGAGCTGCGTCTGGCCGCTGGCCAGCGTGCGGACGGTGTGGGCGTCCCAGACTTTTTCGAAGAGATTCTTGGCCATGGTGAAAAATGAGGAGTAGCGAAGCTCGGAAAGACAGGCCAGGGAGAGTCCCCGACCGGATGACCCAGCTCAACTAAACGGTCAGCATAGCGGATCAGCGCGATGCCGGGAAATACTTATTTAATCGTTTGTGATGCCGAGTATGTATCAGCATGGAGGTGGGCGAATTGCTCGCACGGTGCGCCCGGAGCCAACGTCATTCCCACACCCCGCCCTAAGGGCACCCCCCACGTTCTACAGGGGATCTTGTCGAAGGTCCGTTGCGAATCGAAGGAGCGGAGCCACGAACCCCATCGTGTTCCAGGCCTGCCGACTAGCGGCAGCCCTACCATGGAGGGCCGGTGCCCTCACCGGCCTCCGCGGACGGATATCCAGACTCATTCTGGCGGGTGAGGGCACCCGCCCTCCATCGGCGGAGACGAGCTTCGCAGATCGCTTGCCCGAAAAATCCCTCTGCGTCTCCACGCCTCCGCGCGGCGCTCGTCGCCGCGCCGCATCTCGCAAGAAATCGCGGCACGCCGCAAGCGGCGGCCCTACATCGAACAAAGCCGAATTCGGAACTCGCAGCACTGGTCATGAATGTTGCACTCCGAAGGCCGCTTGCGGGCCGCCGCGACAGGCCTCAGACCCGCCGTCGCAAAATACGCACCACCCATGCAAGCCTTGGTATTCTGGGAGCCGGCCGGACTTTCCCTTGATCGCGCCAATCCGTATGCGGCTCTCCTCGCGCGCGCGATGGAAGCCCAAGGCGTCCGTTCGGTCGCCGGCTTCCGCGAGAACCTGAAACCGGAATGGCTCCGCGCGCATCGGCACGAATTCGATGTGCTCCATCTCCACTGGCCCTGGGGGCTTTACTATGGCGCCAACCTCGAGGAGACGACGCGCAACTGCGCCGCGATGATGGACGCGCTGTTTCTCGCGCGCTCGCTCGGCTACAAGGTGATCTGGACGATGCACAACGTGTATCCCCACGACAGCACGACGCGGGAACTCGATCATCTGGCCAGACTCGGTGTCACCGCCTGCGCCAGCGCCGTCATCGTCCACTGTGAATATGCGCGGGGCTTGCTGGCGCGGAACTTTCACCGGACCGAGCGGGTGTTCCTCGCGCCCCATGGCCACTTTTGCGATGCCTACCCGAACCGGGTATCGCGGGCCGAGGCCCGGGCGAAGTTCGGCTTCGAGGACCACCACTTCGTCTACCACTTCTTCGGCAACGTCCGCTCGAACAAGGGCGTCGATCAATTGCTCGAAAGCTTTCTGGCCCTGCCCGGCGACGATCTCCGCTTCCTTTTCGCCGCGCGAATCTGCACTGACTACAGCGCCCGGATCGTCGAACGGGCACGGAACGCCGATCCGCGCATCGTGCTGCGGGAGTCGAAATTCTACGCGAACGAGGACTTTCAGTGGTTCTTCAACGCCGCGGATGTCTCGGTGTTTCCGTTCACCGACATTCTCACATCCGGCACCGCGATTACATCGCTGTCGTTTCACTGTCCGGTCGTGGTGCCTGCCATTGGCTGCCTGCCCGAACTGATCGATGCGACGGTCGGGGCAACTTACAATCCCGCGGAGCCGGGGGCGCTGGGCCGGGCCATGGAAGCGGCCCGATCGCTGAGCCGCGAGGCGCTGCGCCCGGGCATCGAGCAGCGGTTGCGCGAACTCTCCTGGGAGGGCATCGCCCGCCAGACTCTGGAAGCCTATCATGCTTAATCCGATCTTCACGCCGGCCGAACTGGACAACATCACGCGCCGGGCTCACGCCCCCGCCTTTCGACCGGCGATTGAGCGACTCCGGCGCGAAGCCGCGGAATTCGCCGCGATGAAACTCGCCGTCCCGGAGCGGCCCGGCGGCTACTATCACGACTTCATCTGCCCGGAGCACGGGGTGGAACTGCGCTTCGATCCCCACCAGCCGGCGAAGCATCACTGCCCGGTGGACGAGGCCCGGTTTGAGGGCGAGAAGTTCGACAATGCGTGGCGCTGGTTCGTCAATCATCACCTCGCCGAGCACGCCCTCCGTCTCGCCGTCCTTTGGCAGGCCGAAGGCAACGACGCCCATCGCGAGACCGTCCGCTCGATCCTGCTCGGCTACGCGGCGCGTTATGCCTTCTACGCCACCTGCGACCGCACCGGGCAGAATCCCGGGGTGGCAACCTACACCACGCTCGACGAGTCGGTCTGGAGCATTCCCCTCGCCTGGGCGTATTCGCTGATCGCCGACACCCTGTCGGAGCCGGAGCGTGCCACGATCGTCAATCAGTTGTTCGTGCCGGCGGCGGAACATCTCCAGCGCCGGCGGTACGGCGCCATCCACAACTTCACCTGCTGGCACAACGCCGCGATTGCGACGATCGGCCGGATCGCGGGCCGCGCCGATTTCGTCGCCTTCGCGCTCGAAGGCGAGATGGGCCAGCGCAGCCAGTTGCGCGAGGGCATGCTCGGCGACGGACTCTGGTTCGAGGGCTCGATGAGCTATCATTTCTACTCCGTCTGGGCGCTTTTGATGTCGGCGCTGGTCTTCCGGCACGACGAACGCACCGAGATTACGAGCAACCCCGCGGTGCGAAAGAGTCTGCTCGCGCCCATCGCCTGCGCTTATCCCGACGGGACCCTGCCGGCCACGAACGACTGCTGGTATTTCACAAGCGTGCTCGGCGAATGCTGCCACGGTGTGCCGCCGGCGCCCGACTTCTACGAAATCGCCCACGCCCTTTATGGCGAACCGGCCTTCGCGACGGTGCTCCAGGCCGCCTACGAAAAGCAACCGCGCGACAGTGTGTACGCGTTGATCTTCGGCACCGACCGCGTCCCGCCCCTCGCAACACCCGCGCGTCGCAGCGTGAATCTTCGCGAGTCTGGCCTCGCGATTCTTCGCCCGACTCCGGGCGTTGACCTGCTGTTGAAGTACGGTCCGCACGGCGGGCATCACGGGCACCCCGACAAGTTGAGCCTGACCGGCTGGTCGGACGGCTGGCGGTTCTCGCCCGACCTCGGAACGCCGGGCTATGGGGTGAAGTCACTCGAAACCTGGTACCGGCAAACGCTCAGCCACAACACCGTGCTGCTCGACGGCGAGTCCCAGGCCTGGGGCCATGGCACGATCGAACGCTTCGACGACGCGGTGGCCATCGCGACCGTCGCCTGGGAAGGCGTGCAGTTTCGCCGGGCGGTGCAGGCCCGACCCGAGTACTTCGTCGACGTGTTCGAAGTCGAGTGCACCGCGCCACGCGGCATCGACTGGATTTACCACAACGCCGGCACTCTCTCGTCGGATGCACCGGGCCGCAGTTCCGCAACGCCGGCCGGCGGCGCGGCGTATCAGCATCTCGCCGACGTGCGCGAACATCCCCCGACTCGCGCAACCGCGTGGGAATGGCGGGACGGCGCCCACGGCCTGCGGCTCTGGACGCCGGGAGCGGCCGCCGAGCAGTTGTTCACGGGGACTTCCCCGGCCAATCCGCCGGCGGTGCGTCACGGCTTCGTGCTGCGCCGGCGCCACGGGACGCGCACGGCGTTCGTTTCCGTCTTTCATCCCTTTCGCGAATTGCCGCTGGTGCAGGACGTGGAATTTCGTGACGATGGCGGCGTGATTGTCCGCCTCGCCGACCGGATTGACCATTGGACCGCCGCCACACTGGCCGGCCGCCTCTAGCAAAGTCGCTTCTACCCCACCCCATGCCCCTCGCTGCCGCCGCCAATTTTCGTCGCAACGGATGGCTGGTCGTGGCGCTGCTCTGGTTTACCGCCTGCCTGAACTACCTCGATCGTCTGATGATCACGACCATGCGCGGCTCGCTCATGGAAACGATTCCGATGACCGAGTCCCAGTTCGGTCTGCTGACGACCGTGGTGCTGATCGTCTATGGCCTCGGCAGTCCGTTTGCCGGCTACTTTGCCGATCGGTTCAAGCGCAGCCTGGTCATCGTCGGCAGCCTGTTCGCGTGGTCGGTCGTCACGGGCCTCACCGCGTACGTGAAAACTTATGACCAGCTGCTGGCGCTGCGCGCGCTCCTCGCCCTCAGCCAGGTCGCCGCGGTGCCGGCATCGGTCGCCCTCGTCGTCGATTATCATCGTGGCTCCACCCGCTCGCTCGCCTCCGGCATCCTCTTGAGCGGCGCGATGGCCGGGGCCGCCCTCAGCGGACTCGGCGGCTGGATCGCGTCGAATTCCAGCTGGGGCCATGCCCATCAGCTCTTCGGTTTGATTGGGGTCGGCTACTCGATCGCGTTGCTGCTCCTGCTCCGCGATCCGGAGGATACCGACGTTCCCCTGCCGGCGGGAGAAAGCAGCGCGGCGCCGGTTCGACTGGGCGAAGCCTTCCGCAGCCTCTTCACGGATCCCGGGTACATGCTGATTATCGCCTACAACTGCGTGCTCGGCGTGGTGGCGTGGTCGGTGGTCGGCTGGATGCCGACGTACATGAAGGAGCAGTACGCGCTCACGCAGGGCGCGGCCGGCATGTACACGACGCTCTGCGTGAACATCGCGGCGCTGCTCGGCCTCTTGATCGGAGGCAAATGGGCCGACCGCTGGAGCCGCCGCAATCCCCGCGCCCGGATTCTCGTGCCCATGATCGGGCTGTTCCTCGCTGCTCCCGGAGTGTTGCTCCTAATCAAGGCGCCGGTGCTCGCCCTCGCGCTCGCCGGTCTGTCGATGTACGGACTCTTCCGCTATTTCTCCGACGCGAACCTCATGCCCGTCCTCTGCATGCTGGTGGATCCGCGGTATCGCGCCACGAGCTGGGGCGTCTCGAGTCTCTTCAGCACGCTCGTCGGCGGCGCGGGCATCTATGCCGGCGGGATGCTGCGTGACGCCAAGATCGACGTCAGCCGGATCTTCGAGTTTGCCGCCTTCAACCTGCTGCTGTCCGCGGGCCTGATGCTGATGATCTACCGGCACGTCGGCCGGAAGGCGGCAGCGTCCGCCAAGGTTGCGACACCCGCCGCGGCGGACGCTTGAGGCTCGAGTAATGGTCTGATGCACCTTGCCCGTCCAAACCTCCCGCTGCTCACGCAGCGGGCCACGACTGAGTGGCCCTGCCCGTGAGGGCAGGGATTCAATAGTTCCGGGTCGATGGCGCGAGAGTTTCAATTTCCCTTCGAACTTCGTCACCTCGTCTATTTCCGGGAGGTGGCGCGCCAGCTCCATTTCCGCCGTGCCGCCGAACGCCTCGCCGTCGCGCAACCCGCGCTGAGCCGGGCCGTCGCCCAGTTGGAAGCGGCGCTCGAGACCAATCTCCTCGACCGCACGCGGCAAGGCGTCGCGATCACGCCGGCCGGCCGGCGCCTGCTCGAGCGCATCGAACCCATTCTCCGCGGCGTGGCCGCGATTCCGGAGGAAATGCAGGCGCTCAGCCGCGGCGAGGTCGGCCGCGTCCGCGTCGCGTTCACGGGTCTGGCGATGGCGACGGTGCTCCCGCGGATCCTCGGCGTCTTTCACCAGCGCTATCCGGGCATCCGGCTCGAGCTCACCGAATCACCCACGGCCGCCCAGCTCGCCGCGCTGCACGCGGGCGAACTCGGCTGCGGTTTCTTCCATCCGGATGCGCCGGCGCCCGGATTGCGGACGCGCCTGCTCCTTCGCGAACGCAATGGCATCCTGCTGCCGGCCACGCATCCGGCCGCGGCGCGCTCGAGCCTGCGCCTGCGCGACCTGGCGGACACACCGTTCGTCCTGTTTCCCCGCACCCACAATCCCGGATTCTACGATCGCATCCTCGCGGCCTTCTCGAAGGTCGGAGTGACGCCGCGCATCGCCGAGGAAATCTGGCCGCGCGTCAACGGCGTCGGCCTGGTCCGCGCGGGCCTCGGCGTCACGTTCATGACGCCCTCGGAAGCGCAGCATCTGCCGCCGGACGTGACCTTCCGGCCGCTGGAAGGACCAGCCCCGGAGAGCCGCCTTGTGCTGGGCTGGCGTCAACCGCCCGTGCCCGAGCCGGCGCTGGCGGCGTTCCTGGCCGTGGCCAGCACTGCGGACGCCAGCGGGCCCGACGCGCGTTGAGCGGTCCCGATTCAATTCGCCGAAGAGTTAGGTAACCCGGACGCGGATGAGCCCGATTTGCGATTTCAGATTTTCAATTCTCAATTTTCAATCTGGGTCCGCGAACACGGCCCCGCGGGGTTGCGCCGTGGCGGGCTCGCTGGCGGCAGATTGAAAATTGAGAATTGAAAATCGGTAATCTGAAATTTGTGGGTCGCGCGAGCCGACCGCGGACAAGGTCCGCTGGGCGAACGCCCCCGCGTTTCAGGTCGTTCGAAGCAGAATGAGATTCCGTTTTGACTTTTGGTTACGCGCCACGTAACTAAAGAGGATGATCAAGTCCTTCGGCTCCCGGGCCACCGAGGACGTATTTCACGACCGGCAGTCGCCGGAGCTGCCTGCCACCATCCAAACCGTCGCCCGCCGGAAATTGCTCCAAATCCATCTTGCCACCCTGCTCTCCGACCTTCGCATCCCTCCGGGCAACCGGCTCGAGGCGCTAAAAGGCCGGCGGGCAGGACAGCACTCCATCCGGATCAACGACCAGTGGCGCATCGTCTTTCGCTGGACCGCGGCGGGGGCCGAGGATGTCGCCATCATCGACTATCATTGAATGCCGTCATGAAAACCAAACTGCTGCCGCTCCTGACTCCTGCCGAAATGCTCCGCGAGGAGTTTCTCGACCCGATGGAAATCACGCCCTACCGGCTGGCGAAGGACATCGGCGTGCCCCTGACCCGGATCACGGCTATCCTGGCCGACGCCCGGGCAATCACGGCGGATACCGGGCTGCGGCTGGATCGCTATTTCGGACTGTCGGAGGGCTGGTGGCTGCGCCTGCAGACCGAATGCGATCTGCGCCGCGCGCAGCGGGAAATCGGCGCGCAAATTGCACGGGAAGTGAGACCGCGCGAAACAGCGGCTGCTTGAGCGAATCTCGATTCGCAATTCTTCAATCTCGACGCCCGAACGCCTCGGGCCAGTCGCCGCCATGGCGCGTTCGCAGTCTGGAGATTGAAAATTGAGAATTGAAAATCGGTAATCTGGAATTTGAGCGGAGGCCCGAGGGTAATGCGTACTGGTGATCACCCAAAAAGGAGGTTCTGCCTGCTGACGGCCGAATGGCTCGCCGGCCTTTTCTGGAAATATAACGCCAGCGATTCCGGAGAGCGCGCCACCAGCGGCACGCACTCGCCAGCCGACTCGGCGATTTTGCCCGAGGTGGGCCATCGCCGCCGACCGCGGCCCTATCGGCGCGCTCCTCGAGACGTTCGTGCTCGCCGAGGCCCTGAAGCTCGCGAGTTGGCTCCGATGACGGCCCGTTCGAGTTCTTCCACTTTCACCTGATTTGACCTCCACTCTCGTTGTGACCCCGTTCAGTCACCCTCAGCTCATGGTCGACCTCCTCGCGGTGACACTCGCATCGGCCGCCATGCGCGCGTTCCCGCTGCGCGGGCAGCGAACGCGCTGACTCCCGTCCATGCCGGCCGATTCATTGCCACCTTCAAAGCCCGCCGCCCTGCCGCCGGTCCGCTGGTGGCAACTGATGACCGTCGTCCTCGTTGGCGCGCTGATTGGGGTCGGAACCGTCACGCTTTCGTTTTCGACCTTCATGTCCTACGACGACGAGGGCTACGTGCTCTTCTCGCTGAAGGACTTTACGGAAGGCGGCGGGCTCTACTCACGCGTCTACAGCCAATACGGGCCGTTCTTCTTTTTGTTTCATCAGGCCCTGCACGTCGTCGGTTTCGATTTCACCAACGTCGAAGGCCGGTTGCTGACGCTCGGGTGCTGGCTCGGAGCGATCGGATTTTGCGGCGCGCTCGCGTGGCGGTTCACGCGCTCGCCCGGTGCGACGGCCTTCACGATGGGCGGGGTGTGCCTGCACGTCTTCGATTTGATCAGTTCGCCGGCGCATCCGGGCGGGTTCATCGTCCTCGTGACGGCCGCCGCCGCGTGGCTCGGCGGACGCTGGCGCGATGCTTCCCCGAAACTTGCCGCCGCCACCGGCCTCATCGGCGCGGCACTGCTGCTGACGAAAATCAATGTGGGTGTTTTTTTCCTGTTCGGCGCAGGCTCATGGTGGCTGCTGCATCTCAACGCGGCCGGATTCACGCCGCGCCGGCGCACGCTCCTCGCCGCGCTGGCCCTCGCCGCGATGCCGTTCGCGCTGACGCGCCCGATCCTCGACCAACCGTGGGTCGCGACGTTTGCACTCGTGGCGGCGTGCGGTGGCCTCACCACCGTGCTCGCCGCGGCGGGCGGCGTGCGGCCCGCGACCCGTCGGTCCGATCTGCTCTGGCTCGGAGGCGCTGCCGCTGTGGTCGTCGCAGTCACCGCGACTGGAATCCTGAGCCAGGGCACGTCGTGGCGGGCATTGCTCGATGGCGTCGTGTTCGGTCCACTGAGTCAGCCGCTCGCCTACAGCGCCGCCGTCAACTGGCCCACCGGCACGGCGGCCGTCGGGCTCGCGTCGCTGGCGCTCGCGGGCTGGGTCACGCTCGGGCCGAGCTCCCACCGCTTCGCCATCGTCGCCAGCGGCCGGCTGATCGTCGCGCTGCTTTATCTGACCGGCTGGCTGGTGAACCGGCCGCTGGGGGCGGGCCAGTTCACCCTCGTGTATGGGCTCGGCGCGGCGTGGCTTTTCGTGCAACCGCTCGGCGGCGACGGATCGACCCAGCCCGTGCGCGCGTGGCTTGGCCTGCTATTCGTCACGCAAGCACTGCACGGGTTTCCCGTCGCCGGCAGCCAGGTCGGCTGGGGCACGTTTCTTTTCGTCCCCCTGATCGCGATCGGCGTGCACGATCTCGTGCGGCTACACGCGGACCATCCGCCACCGCTCGTGCGCCGACTGCGCTTCCTCGCCAGCGCGCTGCTGCTCGCGGTGATCGCGGCGGGTTGCGCAAATTTCGCCCGGTTCGGCTACACCCGCATCCGCGGCCGGGACTCGTTGCGCCTGCCCGGAGCCGAAACCCTGCAGCTGGCGGAGAAGACCACGACCAGCATGCGCGTCCTCGCGCGCAATGCCGCCGCTCACGCGGAGATGCTGTTCACGCTGCCCGGCCTCCAGAGTTTTCATCTGTGGACCGGCGTGCCGCCACCCACGGGGGCGAATGCCACGCATTGGTTCTACCTTCTCACCCTCGAGCAACAGGAGGAAATTCGCGTCCGGCTCGAGGCCGCGCCCCGCTCCTGCCTCATAGTCGAGCGAAGCCTCTACGATTTGCTGGCGGGCACGCAGGTCATGAAGCCGACTCCACTCGTTCGCTGGCTGCTGGCGAACTATGAGCCGGCGTTCGCGCTGGCGCCTTACGAATTTTGGGTGCGCAAAGGCCGCACGATCGCCCCGATCGATACGGCCACCCTGCTCGAAGCGGCGGCGGGTAACTCGCCGCGCTATTGCCTCGCCCTCACGCTAGCTGCGTCCGACCTGCGTCGCGTGACTACGATCGAGCTCGGCAGGTTCGACGGCGGACGCAGCACGCCCGTCAAGACGTGGACCGCGACCGACGCCCAGCTCACGCTCACGCCGCTCAACTCCGCCGGCGCCGCCACCGGGCCGGGGCACCGGGTGGCCTTTCCCTTCGACGCCAATGGCATCGTCCGCCTCGATCTGTTCGTCGAACAATTCCCACCGAACTGCCCGCTCGAAAGCTGCGTGCTTTACCTTCGCGACGCGACCGGCGCACGCGTCGCCGAGGCGCGTTTCCTGAAGTAAGCAAGTCGTGCCATCATTCCGGTGAAACTCGCCGCGACTTTACGCAACGGGCTGGCTCTGGGCTGGGCCGGTGTTTTCTGGAAGCATAACGCCAGCGATACCGCAGAGCGCGCCACCAATTGGAGATTTCAGATTTTAAATTGCCAATTTTCAATCGGGGTCTGCGTCCGCTGCCCGCGGTTCTGCTCCGTGGCGTGTTCGCCGGCGGCAGATTGAAAATTGAGAATTGAAAATCGGTAATCTGAAATTTGCCGTCCAGCCGCGTTGCTGCGTCAGTGCGCAGGAACACTCATGGGGTTTTCGGACTCAGAGCACGATCTGCACCGCGCGTCGGTCCAACTCCACGAGGGAATTTCCCTTGAACGCCACCACCACCGCCGGCAGATGGCGCTCCAACAGCGCGATCAGTTCGCGTGTGCTGATATTGCCAGTCCGCACGAGCAGCAGTTTCCACGGCTTCCCGTGCAGCAGGTGCGAGTGATAGAAATCCGCATCCTTCGTCACGACCACCCATTGCTCCATCGACGAAAGCTCGTTGATCGTTTCGTCCGGAGTTTGGTTTTGCGCCTTGAGCTGGCCGGTGTGCATTGCCTCGTGTCCCGCCGACCGGAACACGACGCACAATCGCGGAGGCAAGTGCGCGTCGACCAGGAATTTCATGTCAGCACAAGGTGCTGGCTCTTGAGCTTGAGCGACTGCGTCGCGAATTCGAGGCACGCGAGAAAGTCCTCCCGTTCCAGATCGGGAAATTCGCCGAGCAACGTCTCGATCGAATCACCACCCGCGAGGTATTCGAGCATCGACTCCACTGGATAACGCAGATGCCGGATCGCCGGTTTGCCGTGGCAAATCCCGGGATCGATCGTAATGCGGGACAGAAGCGAGCTCATGGGGTGAAGCTAGGTTTGCGGAAAATCCCAGTCAAGCGGGCCACCGACCGGAAAGAGCGCCCCCATACCCTCGACGCTCAAGGGCAGGCCCGCCACCCGGCAATTTGCGATGACCGCTTTTCAATTTTCAATTTTCGATCGGGGCCGCGACCATTGCCCCGCGGTTTTGCGCTGGGGCGCGTTCGCTGGCGGAAGATTGAATATTGAGGACTGAAAATCGGTCATCTGAAATTTGGAAGGTGCGGCGTGACATCTTGACCGATTCGGCGGCGGCGATTGCCTGAACCGGCGATGCCACTCGCTGCGTCGCGCCGCCCATTTTTTTGCCGTCCCGGCGTGTGGCTCGCGATCGCGCTGTCCAGCTTTCTCGCCCTCGTCTCTACACGCGCCGCTACGGACGCCGAGCGCGGACGCCCGGTCATTCGCAACTTTCCGCCGCGGGAATACCAGGCGCACAACCAGGTCTTCACGGTCACCGAGGGCGCCACGGGACTCATCTACTTTGGAGTCTACGGCGTCGTCATGGAGTACGACGGTCGCGCGTTTCGCAAAATTCCCGTCCCCACCTCCTGGGTCCGCGGACTCGCGCCCGGTCCCGACGGCGCCATCTACGTCAGCGCGAGCGACGAATTCGGGGTCTGCACTCCGGGCCCCGATGGGCTGCCGATCTATCGCTCCTATGTTTCGAAACTCGAGGCCCGACATCGTCCGGTCGGCGTCGTCTGGAGCGTGACCTGGCACGACGGCGCCGCCTGGTTTGCCGCCGGCAAAGTCGTGGTGCGGGTCCGCGGCGAAGAGATCCAGGTCTTCGAGTTTCCCGAATCCGTCCGGGCCAAAATCGACAGCCGCGGCGGTGAACTCTATCTGCGCCGCCAGGGCGAGGGGTTGTTCCGCTGGCATCAGGGCAAATTCGTGCGTCTCGAGGCCGATCCGGAAGTGGTGAGCAGCACGTATGTGTCGTTCACCGATGATCCCGCCGGCGCCCTGGTCGCGACACAGAACGGAAAATTTTTCCGCATCAACGAGGGCGTGCTCACCCCTTGGGAACCGCCGATGGCCGCGGTCCTCGGCCCGCTCGGCCTGCTGACGCTCACCCGCCTGCACGACGGATCGTACGCGGCGGCCACGCTGACCTCGGGCGTCGTCCTGGCCTCAGCCGAGGGCGTCCCACTCGAGCACCTCACCGAAGCGACCCACGGCCTGATCAGCGACGTCACCTATATCACGCACCAGGATCGTGGCGGCGGTTTGTGGGTGACCACATTCGCCGGTATCTCGCGCGTCGAAATCGGGACGGGCATTTCGCTCTTCGATCAGAGAAACGGTCTGGGGCCGACCATCGCGAGCGACATGAAGCGCTGGCGCGGCCAGCTCTACTTCGGGACGAACGACGCGCTTTACCGGCTCGACGCCGCGACCGCCAGCGGCCCCGCCCGGCTGCTCAAGGAAGCGCAGCAAATCAGCTGGTCCAACAACGTGGCCGTGCACGAAAGCGGACTGCTCGTCGTGAGCGACCGCGGCATCGTTCGTCTGCGGCCGGAGGCCACGCCCGAGTTGCTGCTACCGATGAGCGGGGCCGCCGCGATCGCGTTCACCCGCTCCGTGACCGATCCGAACCGATACTTTCTCGGCTTGCTCGGCGGCATCCAGGTCCTGCGCTTCAACGGCGACGCCCTCGTCGACGAGGGGCTGATGCCCGGCTTCGAGGATGAAACCCAGTCGATCTTCGAGGAGCCCGATGGAACGCTTTGGATCGGGACGATCCAGCATGGCTATTTCCGAAGCCAGCGGACGCCAGGGAGGACCGACTGGAGCGAACCGGTGCTGACGGCGTTCGCGCCCGGCACCCACGGGTTGCCGACCGACACGGGCTGGTGCCGCGTGGGTGCGGGTCCGGATGGCGCCCCGTTGTTCTCGACCGGGCACGGCGCGTTTATTTTTGACCGGATCCGGAATCAGTTCGAACCCGCACCGGCGTTTGTCGCGACGGGCCGCGCCGGGCTCTACTCCCATCCGTTGCTGACGGTCGGGGAAAACAGCATCTACGCGCAAGTGGGACCCACCGACCAGCTCGATACGCTGACCGTCGGACGTTTCCGGCGGCAGAAAGGCGAGTGGCGCTGGGAACCGTTCCCGCGCGCCATTCCGATTCTCGCGGGCTACCTCGGCGCGTACTACATCAATCACGATCCAGACCCTGCGGGAGGCGACGGCGTCCTGTGGGTCAGCGGACGCGACACGCTGGTGCGCGTGGACATCCGCGAGGCGCTCGAAGCGCGGCGACCGGTGCCGCAGGCGATGATTCGGGAGATCTACCAGCGCGACGCCGGCCACTGGGGCCCCTCGTTCGGACGCGCGAATTCGCCGCTCCGCCTGGGCTATCGGCGTGACCCGATCACATTTTCCTTCTCCGCGCTCCGGTTCGATGCGGCCGCCAATCTCAGTTACCAGACCCGACTGCGCGGTTACGATGATAACTGGTCGGAATGGTCGTCCGCGGGCGAGGTGAACTACACGAATATCTCGGGCGGTCCTTTCAACTTCGAGGTCCGGGCCCGCGATGGCGATGGCCAGGTGGGACCGGTGGCGGGCTTCGTGTTTTCGGTGGCCCCACCCTGGTACCTCCAGCCCGCGGCCTTCGTATTCTATGCGCTCGCACTCGCTGGGGCGGTGGCCGCATTCCTCCACTGGCGGCTGCGGGCCGGTGAGCGCGAACGCCGCCGCCTCGAGGAAATCGTCCGGCATCGCACGGCGGAGCTGCAGCTCGCCAAGGAACAGGCGGACAACGCCAACCGGGCGAAGTCGCTCTTCCTTGCCAGCATGAGCCACGAGTTGCGGACGCCGCTCAACGCGATCCTCGGTTACGCCCAGTTGCTCCGCAAGAATGACGCCCTCCCGCCCCGCGAACTCGCCCGCGTCGGTGTGATCAACGAAAGCGGCGAACACCTGCTCCAAATGATCAATGAGGTGCTCGACTTCTCGAAGATCGAGGCGGGCAAGCTCGAAGTCCGCTCCGCCCCGCTGCACCTGCGGCAGTTGCTCGAGGACATCGCCACGGGGATGGCGCCCCGCGCCGAGGCGAGGGGCCTGCGATTCACCCTCGAGATCGATCCGGCACTGCCCCCCACCGTACTCGGTGACGCGCAGAAACTCCGGCAGGTGCTGGACAACTTGCTCAGCAACGCGGTGAAGTTCACCTCCGCCGGCTCGGTCACCCTACGGGCGGCGATGGACAGCCCGAAGGTGCGTTTCTCCGTGAGCGACACCGGCGTCGGCCTCACCGCGAGCGATCGAGCCCGATTGTTCCAGCCGTTCCAGCAGGCCGTCGAAGGCCGTCCGGCCGAGCCCGGCACCGGGCTGGGTCTCGCGATCAGCCAGCGGCTCGTCGCGCTGATGGAAGGAGTGCTCGCGGTGGAGACCGCCCCGGGCGCGGGCAGCACTTTCTCGTTCTCCGTCCTCTTGCCGCCGCAGGAAGCCCCCACTCCCGCTCCACCGCTCCGGCTGCCCGGCGTCCTGGGCTACGACGGCCCGCGCCGCCGGATCCTG
Organism: Opitutia bacterium; assembly: GCA_947472765.1. GTDB lineage: Bacteria > Verrucomicrobiota > Verrucomicrobiia > Opitutales > Opitutaceae > ER46. The sequence goes on along the minus strand of CANJCM010000026.1, from coordinate 33,813 downwards.
GTCGTGGACGACATCGCGACCAATCGCACGCTCCTGGTCGAATTGCTGGGACCGCTTGGCTTCGAACTGCGCGAGGCGGATGGCGGCGAACAGGCGCTGCAGATTGCGCCGACGTGGCGTCCGGATGCCGTCCTGCTCGATTTGCGGATGCTCGGCATGGACGGATTCGAGCTGGCCCGCCGCCTCCGGCAATCAAACGCAGGGGCGGCGCTCAAACTGATCGCGATGTCGGCCAGCGTGCTCGCGTTCAACCCCGACAACGCACTCGGCGCCGGTTGTGACGACTTCCTGCCGAAACCGTTTCGCGAACCCGACCTGCTGGCCAAGCTAGGCCGGCACCTCGGGCTCACCTGGCGTCACGAGGCCGCGATCCCGGCGGTTACGCTGCCGTCTCCTCCACCGCTCGCCGACCTCACGCCGCTGCTGGCGGCTGCGCGGCGCGGAGAAATTGCCGTCATCCTGCGCCTGCTCGCCGAATGGCGAACCTCATCTCCCGGCGACTCCCGACTGAGCGAGCTTGAGGCTCTCGCCAAATCTTATCAGATGGCCCGCGTCCGTGAGCGGCTGGAACAGTTGCTCGCGACCTCCGCCGCTCCGCCGTGACCACTACTTCCGCCAAAGTCCTCGTCGTTGACGACACGCCCGCGAACGTGTCGCTGCTGCTCGATGCCCTGACCGAAGCTGGCTACGAATTGCTCGTGGCGGAAAGCGGCCGGAGCGCCCTCGCGCTTCTCCAGTTCAACGTGCCGGATCTGATCCTGCTCGACGTGATGATGCCCGGGCTCGACGGCTTTGCCACCTGCGCGCTGCTGAAGGCGAAGGCGGAGTGGCGCGATATCCCGGTGCTGTTCATGACGGCCCTGCAGGAGCCCGATGAGAAAGTGCGCGCGTTTGCCGCCGGGGCGGTGGACTACATCACGAAGCCGGCGTATCCGCCGGAGGTCCTCGCCCGGGTCGCCGCGCACCTGCAAATCCGCGCGCTCCAGAAGTCGCTCGCCGACGAACTCGCATTGCGCACCGATGCCGAGGAACAACTCAGTCAGTCCCTCGACCGCGCGATCGTGCTCACGGATTCGACCCGGCGGATTATCTTTCAAACCCGGCTCGCCGCCGATCTCCTGCACAAGCACTTCCCGGCCGAATCCACCGTCTCGCTGCCGCGCGCCCTCGGCGCCGCCGGCCCCCTCGTCGCGCGTCTCTTTTCGGAAAGTGCGCGCAGCGATCTCCTGATGTTCGTGCTTGAGGAGCCGGACTCTGCGCCCGGGCCGGCGGCCCTGCGGACCCTGGGCCTGACGCCCCGCGAGGCCGAGGTGCTGTATTGGATCGCACAAGGGAAGAGCAACCCGGACATCGCCACGATTCTCGGTTCCGCGGTCCGAACCGTGCACAAGCACGTGGAGCACATCTTCCAAAAACTCGGGCTCGAGACGCGCAATGCGGCGATGCTGGCGGCGCTGGAGATTCTTCGGCCCAAGGGGCGCTGAGTTGAACGATTTCCGGGCCGCCGCGCCCGTTGGCGCCACTCAACCCCCTCGAATTCGAGCGCCAGCGCGTCACCGCCGAAGAACATCACCCGGTCCTTCGTCTGCGTAATGGACCAGAGTCGATCACCGGCGCACGTCGTTAGAGTTCCGATACGCACGTGTGCGTATTCCTCTGCGGGTCTCCGACGGCTAGAATGCGGGTGCCTTATGCACACTCGTCTTGTCTCCCCAGTCCTCGCCCTTTGCCTCGCCCTCGTCGGCTTTGGTCTGATTTCGCCCCTCCTCCATGCCCAACAGAGCTGGCGTTGGGCCAACTCGCTCCCCGCGTCGAACCAGTGGAAGGACGTCGCCTACGGCAACGGGGTCGCCGTCGTGGTCGGCCTCGATGCCACCATCGCCACCAGTTCCGACGGCGCCAGCTGGACTATCCGCCGGATGGGCACGTCCGGCATGACCCTCAACGGCGTGGCCTTCGCGGGCGGCCGGTTTGTGGCCGTGGGCATGGGGACGCCAACCTCGCTCGGCGCCGCGCTGATCATGACCAGCACCGATGGCATCGACTGGACGATCAACTCAACCGTCGCCTCCACCTTCAATGCCCAGCTGGGCGATGTCACCTTTGGCGGCGGCACTTGGGTGGTCAGCGGTTTCGGGGGCGTCTCCCTCCTTTCAAGTAGCGATGGTCTGACGTGGTCCGCGCGCGGCGGTGCCGGCATCTCCGATGTGGGCAGCGGCACCTACGGAGCGGGTCGGTTCGTCTGCGCCGGCAACAACAACACCATCGTGACCAGCGTGGATGGCACCACCTGGACCCGGAACATCGTCGCCGGCGCGAGTGGTGCCTCCAGCCCGCTCATCCTCGATGTCACCTTCGGCGCGGGCAAGTTCGTGGCCGTGGGCCGGGACAGCAATTTCAACGCCGCGGTCTACACCTCCACCGATGCGACCACCTGGACGGCCGTCGCGTCGATCACGAACAGTTCCAACGGCTTTCTCTCCGTCAGCACGGACGGCACGCGGTTCGTGGCCTGTGGCGGCGCGGGCATTTACTCGAGCAGTGACGGGGCGACCTGGACGAAGCGGACCTCCGCCCTCCCCGACTCGCAACGCAAGCTCGGACCGCAGTTCGAGAATGTCTCCAGCGGGGCGTTCGCGAACAACCAGTTCTATGTCCTCGGCATCTATGGATCGATCACCACCTCCCCCGACGGCACCACCTGGACGCGCCGTTCCACTGGAACGGTGAACGACCTCTTTGGCGTCATTCACGATGGCATCCGCTTCGTCGCCACCGGCTCCGGCGGCACGGTCCTGACCAGCCCCGACGGTTCGACGTGGACCCAGGTCACCTCGGGTACCACCGCCCATTTCGGCCGGCTGGCTTACAATGGCACCCGCTACGTCACGGCCGACTACTCGGGCATCCAGCACAGCACCAACCTAACGTCCTGGACCGGTGTGTCCGGTACCACCAGCGACCGCTACTATGGCGTGGCCTACGGCAACAATCGCTTCGTGGCGATTCGGGAGGCCATCGTGCTCGGCACCCGCACCAGCACTGACGGGGCAACTTGGAGTTCCGCCAACGGCATCACCGGAGCGAGAGGCAATGTGAGCGGCCTGGTTTTTGGCAACGGAGTGTTCGTCATCAGCGCGGGCGGCTTCGGGGCCTCGGAAAAGCTCTACTCGAGCACCGACGGCATCTCCTGGGCGGACCGTACTCCCACACTGCCCGCAGGCGCCGCATTCCAGTCACTCGCCTTCGGCAACGGTCGTTTCGTCGCCCTCACAGGAAATCGGTACGCTTTGACCAGCACCGATGGCATTACCTGGACGGCCGCCGCCCTTCCTTCCTCCTTCTCGTTGAGCTACCTCTATTTCGTCGGCACAAAATTCGTGGCCCGAAGCACGGACTATGGCGCCAAATCCTACACCAGCAGCGACGGAGTCGCCTGGACCGCGCTCGAAAATTCCCTCGCGCCCAACGCCGTGATGACCGGCATGGTGGCCAGCGGCAGCACCGTCGTCGCCATTGCGAACTCGGGCATCATTCTCCGCGGTGACCTCGCCGGCGCCGCGCCGGTTGTCACCACCACCTTGACGGCCACATCAGTTCCGAGCGGCGCCACCGTCCAGTGGCAGCGCAACGGCACCAATGTTTCCGGAGCCACCAGCGGAAGTCTCAGCCTCACGGATGTCCAACCCGCCACCGCCGGCCTCTATACCTCCGTCGTGACGAGCGGCACGACCGTCACGACCCAGGCGTTTGTCGTCGGCGCCACCAGCACTGACAAAGTGACCGGCACCGGCGCGGAAGTGGGTCCCAACATCACACCCGTGCCCGGCGGCAACACCTACGATCAGGTCCTGCTCCAAGGCGCCGCGGCGACAATCACGGCCGACACCAATCAGATTACGCGCATCTCCTACATCGATCTCTCCGACGACATCGTGCAGGTGGAGTACTCCGGTCCTGGCACGCTCTCCCTCGTCGTCGACGGCGCGGGCACTCCCGCGGCCCCCACGAAGTACAACCAGACCGTCAGCTACGTGAAGGGTCATGCGGGAATCGTCATTACCGGTGCCACGGCCGACAGCAACGTGACCATCTTTACGGTCGGCACGGCCACCGCGGTGAATCAGGCGCTGTTCAAAAGCGGCACGACTTACGACGGCATGGCGGATGTCGCCTACCTCGCCATTTCCAGCACCGATGGAAAGTTCGGCGGCATCCGCGCGGCGAATGCCAGCTTCCTCGCCACCAAGGGCTATACCGGCGTCTACGCTCCCGGCGTCGCGTTCAGCGGACCGGTCTATGTCGGCGACATCAACGCCTCCGACGCTGCGACGCCGGTCTTGGTCATCGGCTCGGCCGCGGGAGAAACGCGGATCACCGGCGGCGATCTTCTGCAGAGCAACGGCGCCACGGTCAGTGTCGCCGGCCTCACCCAGTTGCGGTTCACCGCCGGGACGAACTCGCACGGCGTCACCTACACGGCGCAGAACAATCGCGCCGTGCTCAAACAGGGCACCACCGACGTCACCTCGACCGTCGTCGTCAACCCGACGACCACGGGCGGCACCACTGGCGGTACGGTGAGCGGACCTGAACTCACCTATTTCGCATCCGGCTCGAATCCGCCCTACGCCAACGGCGCGAAGAAACGTTTCGAAGGCTCGCTGACGACGCTGCGTTTCGACTCCACGACCCTGACGACCCCGGCCGCGATGACCACCCTCTCGTCGCCGTACACCGGGGCGACCTTCACCGAAGCCGCGACCGGACTCACGTGGGAATTGATTCTCAAGAACGGCGTCGTCTACGAAATTAATCTCATGCGCTCCGGCGCCTTCGTCGGGCAGTGGCAGTAAGTCGGAACCACTCCGTCGGACGTCCGTTTTCGAGGGCGGGGACGAACACCATGAGGTGTAGGGCTGCCGCTGGTCGGCAGGCCTATGTCCTTCATTCGAGAACCGGCCCGGCGGCGAGCGCCGGCCCTACATTTAAATGCATGGGCCGGTTCAAGAGGAAATAGCACTGAGGTGGACCGCGTGGCCGCGAGCGTGAGAGTGTGGAGAATGAGCGAAAAACCTAAACGGCAAGAACCCACTCGCTCACGCTCGCGGCCACAGAAACCCAGCTATTCGTTCGACGGATCCGTGCGGCTCACCGCCCCTTCTTCGCCCGCTGCGCCAGACGCTCGAACTCCTGATCGAGCTGGCTGCGTGGCTCCGGCGCGAGCACCTGACGGGCGCGGGCCAGCGCCTGCTGGGCTTCCGCCGGACGCTGCAGCTTGTTGACAAGGTGCTCGACGAAAACGGTGACGACTTCGTCGAAGAAACCAGTGCCAGCGCCGCGACCGAACGAGTCCACCACGGAATTGTACGCGCGAATCTGCTCCGCCAGCGGCTGGCTGGTCATCGCGCGCAACACGATATCCCGCGCCTGCTGCACGGCGAGATCGGTGCGGTCGACCTGATTCTTGCGCGCGATCCGGCGCTCTTCCGCATCGGCCGCACTCGTCTCGCCGCGGGCGCGGAGACTCGCACTGACGCGATTCACAAACCGGGCCTCGAGATCCGGATACCGTTGAAAGGCGATCGCCGCCTCGCGCAGGACGTTCTCGATGGTCCTCGCGTCGGCCTTGGCGGCCTGCTGCGCAGCCACCAGCAGTTCCCACGCGTCGAGGTTGCGACGCTCGTAGTTCACCGCCCTTCGCGCCACCGCCACCGCCGTCGCCGCTTCGCTGGTCGCGAGAAAATCCGCCGCAAACGCGGCCTGCAGCCGCGACTGCCGGTAGGTCGGAAGGTCGTGAAAACGCTCGGAGAGAAACTTCAGCTCGTGATCCGAGAACTCCGCCCAGGTCTGCGGATCGCGCACGAAACCCGTGACGAACCGCTGCTCCGCATATCGTCCGGCATCGAGCTGCCACTTCTGGCTGCCGTCGAGATAGCCGAACCACGCATGCCGGCCGTCATTCCCCGCGCCGTAGATCAACAGCGTGGGCACGCCCCGGGCCTTGCCCACCTCGGTGGCGAAATAGGCCTGGTCGGCACAAATGCCTCCCTGCGCCAGGATGTCGGCGAGCATGTAACGCGGCCCCGGCCAGACGGGCTGGTTCGCGGTCACGCGATCGTTGCGATACCGGATCATCGAATACGCGTCGGCGAGTTGCGCCAGCGGCGACCGGACATTGGCCTGCGCCCATTCCAACTCGGCAAACGGGGCGGCGGCATCCACCACGAACTTCAACTCGTCCGCCGCGAGCCGGGACAACTTGTGCTCGGTGCGGCCGAGCTGCTCCTGCTTCGTCCACCACGCGAAGGCTTCGACCGGCGGCGGCAGGCGCCGCGGGAGGGCCGCGGGCGTCACCTGCCCGTGCGGCCAGATGGGCGGCGGCGGCAGATCATAAACCACGGCAATCGCGAGGGCCAGCCGGGGGCCCGCCTTGAAACCCGCAGGGTTCGCGCGATAAATCTCTTCGAGAATCCCGAGGACCCGCGGCAGATAATCGACCGGCGCCAGCAGACTGAAGAACTCCTCCGAAAGCGCAGCGTTGCCCAGCAGCCAGGTCTGCAGCTCCGGCGACAGCGCCGCGGCGAGCGGGCGATTGGTCAAGTCGTACTTCGACGCCATGTTCGGATGTCCCACGCGCGCCGCGTCGACGGCCTGAATCCACCGTGGGATGAAATCCTTCTCCGTCTGTCCCAGTAGCTCCGCCCACCGGAAAACGTGATACCACGCCCCCGCGGCCGGGAATTTTTCCCGGGCAAACGCCAGTCGTGCCGCGGCGCGTAACGGCGCGGCCTGCGCCGCCCAGCCCTCACGCTGCGCGGCGGTAACGAGGGCGGAGACGCGCGCGGGAGTCGGCACCTGCAGAGCTTCGGCCTCGGGAATCGCGGTAGCAGCAGCGCCCGCCGCCGCCGCTGCGCGGGGGGCGAAAAGGAGGCAGAATCCGACGGCCGTCAGAACGCCCCGGATCCGGCCCCCCATCGCTGTCATTCTGAGCGCAGCGAAGAATCCACACGGAACCCGGACCGGACGGATTGGATTCTTCGCGGCGCTCAGAATGACAAGCTGGGGAGCCCCGTCTGCCGCCCGGTGAGGGATCGTGATTCGAACGGGAGACGCGCTCATGGGCACGGTCACGTGAATTCGGCGCCCATCAGGGAATGACAATCCTAATCAACGAAAAACCCCGCTCCCGTTGATCTCGGGGGGCGGGGCTTTGTCGGGCGACGGTTGGTCGTCGTGTTTAGGGCGCCACGCCACTCGGAGCGGCGGGGGGCGTCTTTTGCTTGAAGACAATCTTGTCACCCTCGCGGGCCACGATGCACGGCTCGCCGTCCTTGACCTCGCCGCGCAACAGCGCCTCGGCGAGGGGATCCTCGAGGTAGTGCTCGACGGCCCGGCGCAACGGACGGGCGCCGTACTTCTCGTCGTAGCCCTTCTCGATCAGCAGTTCCTTCGCCTCGGGCGTGAACTCGAGGGTGACCTTCCGGTCGGTCAGGCGCTTTGCGAAGTAGGCCAGTTCGAGCTCCACGATCTTGATCAGGTCGTGCTTCTCGAGCGGACGGAAGAACACGATGTCGGAGATGCGGTTCAGGAACTCGGGCTTGAAGACGCGCTTGGCCTCCTCGAGCACCTTCTCCCGCATCTTCTCGGCGTCGTTGAAACTCGATCCGGCGGCGGCGAAGCCCATCGACGTCTGGCGCTGGAGCAGCTGGGCCCCGACGTTCGACGTCATGATGATGATCGTGTTGCGGAAATCGACCGTGCGACCGAGCGAGTCCGTCAGCCGGCCGTCCTCGAGAATCTGGAGGAGCAACTGGATGACATCCGGATGCGCCTTCTCCACCTCGTCGAACAAGACCACCGCGTACGGCTTGCGCCGGACGGCCTCGGTGAGCTGGCCACCTTCCTCGTAACCGACGTAGCCGGGAGGCGAGCCGACGAGCCGGGAGACCGCGAACTTCTCCATGTACTCGGACATGTCGATTTGGATCAGGGCGTCCTGATTGCCGAAGATCTGGGCCGCGAGTTGCTTCGCGAGCATCGTCTTGCCGACGCCCGTGGGGCCGACGAACAGGAACGAGCCGATCGGACGGCGCGGATCCTTGAGGTCCGCGCGCGAGCGCCGCAGCGCCCGGGCGATCGCGCTCGACGCGATGTCCTGGCCGATGACGGCCTTCTGCAGTTCGCCCTCGAGCCGCAGGAGTTTCTCGCTGTCCTTCTTCTCCATCCGGTTCAGCGGAATGCCGGTCCACTCGGCCACGACCTGCATCATCAGGTCCTCGTCGATCAGGATGCGCTTCTCGTCGCGCTGCTTCTTCCACTGCTCGGTGATCTGCTCCTGCTTCACGCGCAACTGCTTCTCCTGGTCGCGGAATTTCGCGGCCTCCTCGAAGTGTTGTTCGCTGATGGCCTTTTCCTTCTGGGCGCAGACGGCCTCGATCTCCTTGGAGAGATTTTCGACGTCCGGCGGGCGGCTGAGCGCGCTGATGCGCGCCCGCGAACCGGCTTCGTCCATCACGTCGATGGCCTTGTCCGGCAGGAAACGGCCCGTGATGTAGCGGTCGGAAAGTTTCGCCGCCGTTTCGAGCGAAAGGTCGGTGAAGGTCGCCTTGTGGTGATCCTCATACTTCGAACGGATGCCCTTCAGGATGAGAATCGTGTCCTCGACCGACGGCGCCTCGACCTTCACGGACTGGAAGCGGCGATCGAGCGCGGAGTCCTTCTCGATGTACTTGCGGTACTCGGTCAGGGTCGTCGCGCCGACGCACTGCAACTCGCCCCGCGAGAGGGCGGGCTTGAAGATGTTCGAAGCGTCCATCGCACCCTCGGCCGCACCGGCGCCCACGATGGTGTGGAGCTCGTCGATGAAGAGGATGATGTTCTTGGCGCGCTTGATCTCATCCATCACCGCCTTGATCCGCTCCTCGAACTGGCCGCGGTACTTGGTCCCCGCGACCATGAGCGCGAGATCGAGGGTGATGACCTTCTTCTCGAAAAGGATCTCGGGCACGTTGCCGCTGGCGATCTCCTGGGCCAGACCCTCGACGATCGCGGTCTTGCCCACGCCGGCTTCGCCGATGAGGACGGGATTGTTCTTGGTACGACGGCAGAGAATCTGAATGACCCGGCGGATTTCGTTCTTCCGGCCGACGACGGGATCCATCTCCCCCTTGCGGGCGAGTTCGGTGAGGTCGCGCCCGAACGCCTTCAGCGCCGGCGTCTTCACTTCCTTCTTGTCCTCGGGCTGGGCGCCCGCGCGCTGCGGATTGCCCGCGGCGGCTTCCTCGCCACCCTCGGCCCCCTGGCTGCCGGAGAACTGCGGATCGAGTTCGCGGAGGATTTCGTTGCGGGTCCGCTCGATGTCGATGTCGAGCGACTTGAGCACGCGCGCGGCGACGCCCTCCCCTTCGCGCAGGAGGCCGAGCAGGATGTGCTCGGTGCCGACGTAGGAGTGGTTGAGCGTCTTCGCCTCCTTGCCCGCGAGGGCGAGGACCTTCTTCACGCGGGGCGTGTACGGAATGCTGTTCTGGGTCTTCGTCTCCTGGCCGGTGCCCACCTGCTTCTCGACGGCGGCACGCACGGTCTCGAGGTCGAGTCCCATCTTTTGCAGGACACTGACCGCGACCCCCTGGCCCAACTTGATCAGCCCGAGCAGAATGTGCTCGGTGCCGACGTAGTTGTGATGGAAGCGGTCAGCTTCCTTGCGGGCCAGCGCGAGCACCTGCTGCGCGCGGGGCGTAAAATTGTTCATCGGTTCCTGCGACATGTGGATAGTTGGGTGTCGGGATCAGTTTTTACCGTTCGGGTTGGAATTAAAATCCGGGCGGGCGAAATTCGCAAACTCGGATCGCAGGCGGGACGCCCGCAGCACATCGCGTTGCGTGGGTTCGAACTCACCTTTCTGCGCGTGCTGGAGATGTCCGGGCTGCGCCTCGATGAACAGCCGATCGATGGCCGAGCGGTTCGCATCGGGAAACGCGCCGAGATCGATTCCCAGCCGGATCAGCGAGAGCAGGTTCATGGCCTCGCTCGAGCTGAGGAGGTGGCTGTTCTGCAGGATGCCGTAAGCGCGGCCGACCTTGTCGTACACCTTGCCCGCGTCCGCCTCGATCAGCTTTTCCCGCGCATTCATCTCATGCTCGATGATCGACTGCAGCACGCTGCCGAGACGCTTGATGATCTCGTCCTCGGATTCGCCGAGCGTGGTCTGATTCGAGATCTGGAAAATGCTGCCACTGGCGTCCGAGCCTTCGCCGAACAGGCCGCGCACGACCATGCCCAGCTGATTCACCGCGCGGACGACCTTCTCCATCTGGCTCGAAATCACGAGCGCGGGCAGGTGCATCATCGCGGAGGCCCGCATGCCGGTGCCGAGATTCGTCGGGCAGGCGGTGAGGTAGCCGAGCGTGGGCGAAAAGGCGAAGTCGAGGTGCTCCTCGATCGCGGAGTCGAAGTCGTTGATCGAGTTCCAGGCCTTCTTCAATTGAAAGCCCGACCGCAGGACCTGGATGCGAAGATGGTCCTCCTCGTTCATCATCACGGAGAACGCCTGATCCTTGCTGATGATGACGCCGGCGCCGGCCTTGGAACCGCTCAGCTCGCGGCTGATCAGGTGACGCTCGACGAGAATCTGCTTCTCCAACTCCGAGAGGTCGCCGACCGAGAGATTGAAGCAGCGCTTCATCTGCGGCGCGGCCGTGACGGCGGCGCGGCAGGACTCGAGGATCTCCTCGCGTTGCGGCGGCTTGGCCCAGCCCGGGAAGGACTGGCCCGCGAGATTCCGCGCCAGGCGAATCCGCGTCATCAGGACGATGGCGGATTTGCTGCTGGACGAATCGGTCAGCTCGGACGGTGAGTCGATGAGCGACGAAATCGTCATGGCGTCAGCGCGCGGGCTTCGGCTGGAAGGCTTGTTTGACTTGGTTGATTTCATCGCGAGTGCGGGCGGCGTCTTCGTAGCGTTCGGACTTGATGGCCTCGGTGAGGTCGAGTTCGAGCTTGGTCAGCCGATCATAAAGCGTCTTTCGTTCCAACGCGCGGTGCGGGACCTTCCCGGCGTGCGTGGTGCCATGGTGCATGTTTTCCAGCATCGGTTCGACGAGGCCGCGGAACGTCTCGTAGCAGACCGGACAGCCGAACCGTCCGTGCTTCTTGAAGTCGTTCTGGGTGAAACCGCAGTGCTCACACCGCACTCCGGTCGCGGGCTGCTCCGGGTTGATCGATGCCTTGAGCAGCAGGTCCGCCAGCGAGAAGCCGCTCGGATCGGTCACGCCCTTCGCCTGGGCGCAGGACTCGCACAAGTCCACCTTGTGCACCTTGTTATTGACGATTTGCGTCAGGTGCACCGTTGCCGGCTTCGAGCAGAGATCGCATTTCAGCGGGTTGGCCATGGTGTGGGAAAAGTCTGCACGGACCATGCCACAGTGCCTCCCGCTGGCAAGTGCGGGTGACGCGAAGCAAAGTCGCGCCGAATCGGCACGCGACAGGGCGTGAAGGGTGCAATCGTGTCGCTGGGGGAAAACTTGAGCGTGGGCATGGGTCCAAGCCCACCCCCGAACGCGAAACTCCGCCGCGCCTGGTCGAAAAAGGCCGGACTGCGCCCACGGGCGGGAGCACGAAGCACCGCCTCGGCGGTCCGCCGGCTCAAATCCGGGTCCCGTCGACGAGCACGCGCTGACGGAAGGCCGCGAGCACCCGCTGCGTGATCGGACCGGGCTTGCCGGCGCCAATGACGCGGCCGTCCAACTTCACGACGGGGATAACCTCGGCGCCCGACCCGGTCAGGAAGCATTCGTCGGCGCACCAGATGTCGTAACGCGTCATCACGCTCTCGCGGAACGGAATCTTCAACTCGTGCGCCAGATCGACGATCGTCGAGCGGGTGACCCCTTTGAGCGCACCTTGCGAGGCACCCGGCGTGATGATCTCGCCCTTGTGCACGATGAACACGTTGTCCGCGGTGCACTCGGCCACGTAACCCTGATCGTTCAGCATGATCGCCTCGAGCGCGCCGAACTGCCGCGCCTCGATCTTGCCGAGGATGTTGTTCATGTAGTTCAGCGACTTGATCGTCGGGGGCAGCGCCGCCGGATTGATGCGGCGGGTGGGTACCGTGACGATCGCGAGGCCGTTGTCGTAGTGCTCCTTCGGGTAGAGCGAAATCTTGCTGGCGATGATGAAGACCGTGGGTTTCGGACAGAGCCACGGCGCGAGGCCGAGATCGCCGACGCCACGAGTCACGACCAGGCGGATGTAGGCATCGGTCAGTCCGTTCTGCCGGCAGGTTTCGCAGGTCGCGGCACTGAGCTCCGCCCGCGTCATGGGCAGATCCAGCATGATCGCCTTGGCGGAGTATTCGAGCCGCTCGAGGTGTTCCTCGAGCCGGAAGACGTTGCCGCCGTATAGGCGGATGCCCTCGAAGACGCCGTCGCCATAGAGCAGGCCGTGGTCGAACACGGAGACTTTTGCGTCGTCGCTGTCGACGAATTTGCCGTCGAGGAAAATCTTCATTTCGAGCCAGCCCATGCCGTTTGTTTCCCTGAGTCCAGAAGTTTGTCCGTGCACGCGTTCCCGCGGCGAACCACTGTGCTGCTGCGTCGTCAGGATCGCGTCGAAATCTGGCGCGGGTGCATCTGACGGACGCGGAGACGCGCCGGGACTTCACTCTCCCGAGTCTCCGAGGCTCCGCGTGAGTCATGGCTGCGAACCGCGGGACTCTCTTCACCCCAGCCTCCAACTGCCTGTCCCGCCGCTTCCAGCGCTTTACGGTCAACCACCCCATCGCTTGACCACGCCGGGCTTACCTAACAAGACACCTCGGAAGGCGTGCCCCGCGTGATGTCGGCCCGCCCGCCCCGAACACCACCCCAACATGATGATCCTCCTCCGCGCCACCGCCACCCTCCTCATGCTGTTGCCGCTCGCTCTGGCGGCCGCCCAATCCGCCGCGATTCCACGGCCCAAAATCACCGGGATTTCCCACGCCTCATTCCTCGTCGCTGACATGGAGAAGGCCCGCGCGTTCTATCAGGGCTTCCTTGGCTACGAACCGACCGTGTCCGGAAGCCAGGTCTCTCGTTTCAAGGTCAACGACCGCCAGAGCATCGAGGTCGTCCTCGCTCCCGGGATCACCGCGGAGGCCGATCGCGCCAACAACGTTGCCCTGCAGGTTGAAGATGCGGAGGCGATGCGCACCTATCTAAAGTCCAAGGGCGTGGCGGTCCCGGCCCAGGCCACCAAGGACGACAATGGCAACCTCGGCTTTGTCGTGAAGGATCCGCAGGGCAATGTCCTCATGTTCGTCCAGCATCTTCCCGACGGGAGGAATGCCCGGGACGCCGGCCAGCACCTGTCCGATCGGGCCGTCTCCCGCCGGATTATGCACGTCGGCGTCATCATTGCCCGGCTCGACGTGGCCAAGTCGTTTTACGAGGACATCCTCGGGTTCGGCGAGTTCTGGCGCGGCACCGGCGGGCCCGTCCTCAGCTGGGTCAACGTCCGGCTCCCCGACAGTGACGACTACATCGAATTCATGCTTTACGACAAATTCCCGAACATCGAACGCATGCGTTCCTACCAGCACATCTGCCTCGAGGTGGCCGATGCGGCGAAAACCGAGACGATCCTCAAGGCGCGCACCCTCCCCGAGGGCAGCCGCCCGATGACCGCCCTTCGCTCCGGGGTAAACGGCAAGCGGCAGATTAATACCTTCGATCCAGATGGCACCCGCACCGAAGTGATGGAACCGAACACCTTCGACGGAAAGCCGCGCCCATCCTCGACCGCGCCCGTCCCCGTCGGCGAGCCCCGGCCGCCCGGCCGCTGACACGCGGGCCGGTTTTTGCCCGGCGATCCGTCTTCAGTCCGGCGCGCCTTACTGGCGGCGGAGTCATGATTCGCGTTACTCGCGAATCTACGATCCAACCCAATCGGTCTGCACAGAAGCCGAACCAAGGACGATCCAGTGCAACGGCTCCACTCGGTGAAATTGGTGCACTCGGTGGTTAAACTCCGGAATCTTTTAACCACCGAGGGTATCCACACCGTCTCGAGCCGGAACGATGCAATTGGATGTAGGGCCGTCGCACGAAAGGCAGCCCTGGACGGTGGGGGCACCGTCCCTCCATGGATTGCTCTTTGAGAGGAGAGCGAAATGAAGTCTGAACGATCCGCCTACCATGGAGGGCGGGTGCCCACACCCGACGATTTCGTTCCACTGCATCGTTCAGGCTCGTGAGCAGCGGGACAACATTGAGCGGAGCGATAAAGAGGTTCGTGCCCTTACGGGCAGGGCTACACCCCGATCGTACCCGCTGACGCGTGACCGAAGGAAGAGATGATCGTCGAGCGCGCGCGAGGCTGGGTCTACGGCTCGGTGGATAGTTTAGCGTCTTCGCCTCTTGGCGTGCGGCAGAGCTTTCACCCCGGATTTGGGTGCTCCACGATGTTTCAACACATCCGGCCCGGTCTTAACTCGCCTGATGCTTTCCTTCTCTCATCGCGCGCGCTCCGTCGGATTCACCCTCGTCGAACTCCTCACCGTCATCGCCATCATCGGCATTCTGGCCGCCATCATCATTCCGACACTCGGCTCCGTCCGCGAAAAGGCCCAGCGGGCTGTCGATGCGAACAATCTCCGCGAAATCCTGAAGGCCGCTCAACTCTACGCCGCCGATCATCAGGACCGGCTGCCGGATCCCTTGCTCATCTCGAACCAGGTGCTCGCAGCGGACGAACTCGTATGGAAATGGCCGGGCGTTCTGGCCCGCGACAACCTCGTCACGGATCCGTCCTTCTATTTTGCCCGCAACGACCCGGCCTTCTCGGGCACGCTGCCGCCGTTTATCCTGAAGCCCGGCGCCGACCGGAACGAACTCCACGAAGATTTCACGACCGGCCGGACGCTTTCCTGGGAATTCGTCGGCGGCGTGAAGATGGGAGACCCGGCGACCACCCCGGTCGCCTACACCCGGGGTCTGCGCGCCGACGGGACCTGGAGCGCAACGAGCGGCGTCTACCGCGACGCCGGCGGCTTCGTCGGGTTCCTCGGTGGGGCCGTGATTTTTTACCCTTCGACCAATCCGGAGACGAATCCACCCGGTGTCTTTTTTTCTAACAACCGCACCGGCTCCGGCACCAGCCGGCCCGCCGATGTGCGCGAAGCCATCCCTTTTTACGGGGAAGGCGCCGCCAACAACTCCCGCGTCTATGGTGTCGTTCCTCCCTCTGGAGAAGGCGGGATGCTGGGCACGCCGAATGGCACGGCGGCGACGGCGGGACCGTGACGTCCGCGGAGGTTTTCCGCGCGAGGTCCACGTGCCCATTTTCGTCCCACCATGGGGTCTTCACCGCTCATTTCCCGCTTCCACCGTTTCGGGCGCACCGCCATGTTGCCGCGTCCATGACGGCCACTCCGCAACCCTTCGCGTCCCACCAGCCGACCTTTGTTGTCGGGCACAAGAATCCCGATGCCGACGCGATCTGCTCCGCCATTGCGTATGCGGCGTTCAAGGAGGCGCGGGGTGAGCGCGGCTACGTCGCCGCCCGCTGCGGTAACTCCAATGCCCGGATTGACACGATTCTCGCGCGCTTCCGGCAGTCGCTGCCCTATTACCTCAGTGACGTCTCCCCGCGGGTGCACGACCTGATGACGCCCGATGTTGTCTCGGTTACCGAGGACGCCACCTGCGCCGAGGCCTTGGAACTGATCGACAAGCACCAGATCCGCGTCCTGCCCGTCACCAATTCCCGCCGGCGCGCCATCGGCACCCTCTCCCTCTCTCATCTCGGCGGCGTGTTCATTCCCCGCGTCAGCGAGCCGCGCCAGATGCGCCAGGTCCACACCTCGCTCTCGAACATCGCCCGCGCCCTGAAGGCCCGCGTGATTCACCTGACCGGCGAGGAGAAGGACGAGGACTTCTACGTCCGCCTCGGCACGATGGATATCCGCTCTTTCTGGAGCATCTCGGAGCGCGAACGCATTCCCGCCAACCAGTCGATCATCATCGTGGGCGACCGGCAGGACGTGCAGCGCCGTGCGATCGATCTGGGCATCCGGGCTCTCGTCATCACGAGCAGCCTGACGGTCGACGCCGAGACAGTGACCCTCGCGAAGGCGAAGGGCGTGAGCGTCATCATCAGCCCCTACGATTCGGCCACGACCGCCCTCGTGGTGCGCACCGCCACGAGCATCGGCCGGATCATCGAGCGCGATTTTCCCACCGTGACGGCTGATGCGCGCATCAGCGAAATCCGGAAGAAATTCTCCCTCACGACGCACGCGCTGCTCGTCACGAGCGACGACGGGGCACTGATCGGCATTCTTTCGAAGAGCGATATCTTCAAGCCGGTCCAGACGCGCCTCGTGCTCGTCGATCACAACGAACTCACCCAGGCCGTGCCCGGGATCGAGGAAGTCACGATCACCGAGATCATCGATCACCACCGCCTCGGCTCGCTCCACACCGCGCAGCCCATTCTCTTTCTCAACGAGCCCGTGGGCTCCACCTGTACGATTATCGCGGACATGTTCCGCCGCGAGGGCCTCAGGCCGACGCCGGAAATCGCCGGCATCATGATGTCCGGGCTGATCTCGGACACGCTTCACCTCAATGGCCCGACCACGACCGAGAAGGACATCACGCTGCTCGCCTGGCTGGCCGAAATCGCGGCCGTGAACCCAAAGGAGCTGGCGGACGAGATCTTCAACTCCGGCTCCGTCATCCTCGCGAATCCGCCGGAGAAGATCGTGCGCTCCGATTTCAAAATCTACGAGGAGGAAGGCGCGCGCTTTTCCGTCTCGCAGGTCGAGGAGCTGGGTTTCGGAAATTTCTGGGACCACGCCGCTTCGATCGCGAACGCGGTCGAGGAACTGCGCGAGGAGGAGCGGCTGCTCTTCGCGGCGCTGCTCGTCACCGATATCAGCACGCAGAATTCAATGCTGCTCGTGAAGGGCGAGCCGTCGCTGATTGGCCGGATCAGTTATCGCCACGTCGAACAGAACGAGATCTTCGATCTGCCGGGCGTGGTGAGCCGCAAGAAGCAGCTCATCCCCTACCTCACGAGCCTCCTGAAGGAAATGGCGGCCGACGGCGCCATCACCCCGTCGCGCAGCAGTCCGGGCAACAACCGCCGGCGCCGCGCGAACGATCGTTAGCAGCCACGAACGACGATGGGCCCGGAGCCGGGCGTGCCCGAACCTCGCCCCTCCGAAAACGGGCGTTCCCTGTCGGGGCGTGCCTCGTGCGCGCCCGGTTTGCCTCGATCAGCGGCTGCTCCCCGCCGGTTGCAGCGTCAACCCGGTCAACTGCGCAATCGCCGCGAGCGTGGTCTGGGCCGCCTTGAGTCCGAGGCGGAAATCCGCGTCACTGAAGGTCGCAAACACATCCGTCGGCTGATGCCAGTGCGGATCCCAGCCGGCGCCGATCTGCGCTCCGCGTTCGTTTTCACGGAGGCTGATCGCCGGGATCAAATTTTCGAAAGGCTGGCTGTCCGTGTTGGTCATGTGCGGACCCACGGCGGCGGGATAATCCGTCGCGTACTTTTCGTTCGCGGCCAGGAAGTGCCACGCGAGCGCCTGCGCCCCAGCCGCGTGCTTCGCCCGCGACTGAAACTCGATGTTCACATCCGCCTCGGGCCGCTGGACCGGGCTCACCGTTCCATCCGCGCGCGGCATCCCGTGATCGAACAGCATCATGTCGTGCTGAATCATACCCAGCCACTTCGGCTCCGGGTACCGGCCCGTGCCCACCGGATCCTCCCGCCCCTGCAACGACGCGCGTTGGGCGACGTAAGCACGGGCCCCCTGCAGTCCGGTTTCCTCGTTGTTCCAAAGCACCAGCCGAATGGAACGCTCCGTCCTCACTCCGGGTTGCGCCAGCAATCGCGCGAGTTCCATGACGATGGCGGTGCCGGAGGCATCATCATTCGCCGCGTCGCCCCAGCCGTGGCCGTCCATGTGCGCTCCGATGAGGTACATCTCCTCCGGATGGGTGGTGCCCACCTTGGTGCAGTAAACCTGCTCCCGCGGGCCCGGCGAACTCGC
This sequence comes from Opitutia bacterium, assembly GCA_947472765.1. Taxonomy (GTDB): domain Bacteria; phylum Verrucomicrobiota; class Verrucomicrobiia; order Opitutales; family Opitutaceae; genus ER46. The sequence continues at coordinate 15,770 of CANJCM010000026.1, read as the reverse complement.
CTGTTCGTTCCGCTTTCGCAGGGCCGGATCAAGCTGCTTGAGCGGATCAACATTAACGCCCGTCGGAGTCCGCTGGCCGCGAATCCGCCCCCCGCCCTGCGCCTGGCCGGGTTGGATTGCCGGTCCGCTCGGCAGTCGCGGATCCGTGGGGAAGTAGTCGTACTTCATCCGCTCGGTCGCATAACCGTAGCTCCGCAATTGCGCCTCGATCCAGTCGACGGCCGCCCGGTTCCGATCCGTGCCCTGGCGACGATCGCCGAACTGGGTCAGTGCCTTGATCGTCGCCTTGTAACGCTCGAGATCCAATTGGCCGACGAGGGTCGCGATCGGGTCCGCAGCCGGCTCGGGAGCTGGAGCAGGGGCCGGCGTCGCGGCGCTGAGGCCGTGCGTGAACATCAACGCCAGCACCGCGCAGAGTCCTTTCATGCGCCGGTGATAGGTGACCGGGGATGGATCCGCACTCGAAATCCGGCCCGGTGCAGCGCTCGCGCTCTCCACACCCTGGCGCTTAGATATGAATCGCCTGGCCGTTGGTGGCCGCCGCGGCCTCCATCAATGCCTCGCTCAAGGTCGGGTGCGCGTGGATCGATTCATGCACTTCATCGATCGAGCCTTCCATGTTCATCGCGAGCACGTACTCGGCGATCAGCTCCGGGGCTTCGTTGCCGATGATGTGCACCCCGAGAATCTCACCGGACTTGGCGTCGCTGATTACCTTCACGAAGCCTTCGGTATCGCCGCTCGCGACCGCCTTGCCGGAAGCACTGAACGGGAATTTGCCAACCTTGTACGCGAGTTTCTTTTCGCGGCAGGCCTGCTCGGTGAGGCCCGTGCTGGCAATCTGCGGCTGACAGTAGGTGCAGCCCGGGAAGATCGTCACCCGCTTCGGATGCCCCACGCCGAACATCGCGTTCACCGCGTTGATGCCTTCGTAGGTCGCGACGTGCGCGAGCCAGGGCGGCCCAATGATGTCACCGGCGGCGTAGATCCCTTTCACCGTCGTCTCGTACCGGCCATCAACCTTGAGGTAGCCGCGCTCGAGCCCGGGCTTCACGCTGGACGAGAGTGCGCCCTCGAGGTTCGGCACCACGCCAATCGCCACGAGCAACGTCTCGGCCTCAATCGGGGTCGAGGCGCCGTCCTTCACCAGCGAAAGTTCCACCCCGCCCGGCTTCACCTTCACGTTCTCGACCTTCGTCCCGACGTGAACCGCGATGCCCTGCTTCTCAAACGAACGCTGGAGCACCTTGGCGACCTCTTCGTCTTCCACCGGGGTGATCTGCGGCAGCATCTCGACCAGCGTCACTTTCGCCCCGAAGGCATTGTAGAAATAGGCAAACTCCACGCCGATCGCGCCGGCGCCGATGATCACGATCGACTTCGGCACCGTCTTGCGCGGCACGAGCGCCTCGCGCGACGTCATCACGCGTTCGCCGTCGACGATGATGTCCGGCAGGCGGCGCGCCTTGCAGCCGGTCGCGAGCAGCACGTTCTTGGTCTTGAAGAAGCGACCCTTGTGCTCGCCCTCGGTGATCTCGACCATGCCCGCGACGGCGACCCGACCTCGGCCGACGAAATACTCGACCTTGTTTTTGCGGAAGAGGAACTCGATCCCCTTGGCCATCTGGCCCGAAACGCCGCGTGAGCGCTCCATCACCTTGGCAAAATCAAAGCCCGCGTCCTTCACCGAAATCCCGAGCGTGTCGGCCTTCTGCAGGGAACGATAGAACTCGGCGCTTTTCAGCAGCGCCTTCGTCGGAATACAGCCCCAGTTGAGGCAGGTGCCGCCCGCCCGCTCGAATTCGATGCAGGCGACCTTCTTGCCGAGCTGGCCGGCGCGAATCGCAGCCGCGTAGCCCGCCGGGCCACCGCCAATGACGATCAGATCGTATTCCGTGGAATCAGCCATTCCGCCAACGTCGCCGTGCCCGAAAGCACCGTCAAACGGAAACCGGGTCAGCGTCCCGGCGGGGAGGTAACGCCGGACTTTCCCCGCTCAACCCTTGCCGACGCGTCCTCCGCCACCCGGCATTTGGCATTCGCCCATCGGCACTCGGCAGCCGGCACTCAAATGTCGATCACATCGTCCTTCGCGCGGCGTTCGGCCGGCGGACGGGCCGGCGGCGTGCGCGTGCGGATGAGGGACGAGACCAGCAGATTGGTCAGACTCACGACGAGTGAGCCGCCCACCGCGGCCCAAAATCCGGAGACGTGAAAGCCGTCGACGAGCCGGCCCACGAGCATGAACAACAAGGCATTGATCACCACCACCCCGAGCCCCATCGTGATGAGGATGAACGGCAGCGTGAACAGCACGAGCAGCGGCTTGAGGATCGCGTTGAAAAAACTCAGCAGCAGGACGACCGCGAGCAGCGTCACGCCATCGTTGCAGGCAATACCCGGGACGATCTTGGTCGCGAGCATCACGCCCAGCGCCAAAACAATCCAACGGAGAAGCAACGGCTTGAACGAAGAGGCCATGGCGTGAGGCGCCAACCATCGCCCCGTCGTCCCGCCGGGCAATGAAAATCCTCGTCGTCCAGGATTATCTGCGCAGCGGTGGAACCGAGCGCCAGTCGGTGCTGCTCGCCAACGCTTTCGCCGCGGCCGGCCACGAGACCACGCTGCTCACGTTTCGCCCCGGGGGCGCCCTCGCCGGGACTGTATCCTCGAAAGTCCGACGCCACAGCCTGCAGCCGTTCGATTGCGGCCTCGATTGGTTCGCTCCCGGCCTGGCTCGTTTCGTTCATCGCCTTTCGCCCGACGTCGTCCTCTGCATGGGACGCATGGCCAACTGCCACGCCGGCTCGCTGTCGCGGGCAACCGGACCCGTTGTCATCGCCACGATGCGAACCGGGAAGTCCCTGCCCTATCTTTTCCGGCGTTCACTCCACCGCTGCCGTCACGTGGTCGCCAACAGCGCGGAAGCGCGCGACACGCTGACCCGAACCTACGGCGTGGCCGCGGCCCGGGTGTCGGTGATTCACAACTCGCTCGTATTTCCGGCAACGACGGCGGCCGGCGCCACCACGCGGGCCGCGATCCGGGCGGCGCACGGCGCCAGCGCGGACACGTCCGTCCTGATCTGCGTCGCGATGTTTCGACCGGAAAAGAACCAGCGCGAACTGATCGAAGTCGTGGCCGGCCTCCCCGCCGGCAAACGGTGGCAACTCTGGTTGGCGGGCGACGGCCCGGCCCGCGCCGAATGTGAACGCCTCGTCGCCGCCCGCGGCCTCATGAGCCAGATTAAGTTCCTCGGTTTTCAAAAGGATCCTTCGGCGCTTTTGGCCGGCGCCGACATCGCGGTGCACGCGTCGCAGAGCGAGGCCCTTTCTAATTTTCTCATCGAGGCGCAGGCTCACGGACTTCCGTTCGTCGCCTCTGAAGCGCAGGGCGTACGGGAGTGCGGGCGGCCCGACGAGACGGCGTGGGTGATCTCCCGCCACGATCGCGACGCATTTCGCCAGACATTGCTCGCCCGGATGAATGATCCGCTGCCGGTACGAGCCCGGCAGGCAGCCGCCGCGCAAGCCTATGCCCGTGACACGTTCGATCCCGCGAGACAGGTGGCGGCGTATCTGGAGTTGTTCGAGCGGCAGGCGGAGCAGGGATGAGATTTCCCCGCATTCGGAACTGAGATTTTCCCCGCACCACCGCTCCCCAGCCAAAGCGCCGCCGCCCGCGCCCCCTGGTAAAATCTGAGTCCGACCACTCAATCCGGTTTGTCATCCGTTACTTGGATTCCGAAGTTAAACGGATTGGCGTGGCCCTGTCCGTGAGGACAGGGACTTCTTGATCGCTTCGCCTAAAGCCGTCCCGCTGCTCACGCAGCGGGCTACGAAGCCAGCTTCGGAATCCAAGCATTAGGTGACAACCGGACCAGAATTCCAAACGGCTTCGGGTCATGATGTCATCCATTAGATGACAAAGTGGTCCGCTCCCGCAGGGGCCAGTGCGTTGCTGTCATCTAATGGATGACAACATCACCGGCGATCGGCCGGAGGTCCGGCTGCCCTCACGCCGCGCCACGCCCGAGCCGCTCGCTTGCGCTTTCCGTGGCGTTGCCTCTGCATCGGCCGCCGGACTGACATGACGAACAAGCAGCGCACTGATTTGATCGAGCAGTACCTACGGGAGCACAAGTATTCCGACTTGCACACCCTCGCCACGCACTTTGGCGGTTCGCTCTCCACGGTTCGGCGCGCGCTGGATTCCCTCGAGGAACGCGGCCTCGTCCGGCGGCACCACGGCGGCGCTTCCCTGATTGAACCCGATCCGCTGACGCTCGAGTACGACTTCATGGCCGGGATCAAGCGCCAGGCCGACAAGAAGGCCGCGATGGCCACGCTCGTAGCCGAACAAGTCCAACCAGGCATGACGGTGATTCTCGATGCCGGCACCAGCACCTACGCCGTGGCCCGGCTGCTCGCGGAAAAACGCGTTCAGGTGATCACCAACTCTCTCCCCGTGGCGACGCTCTTTGGCGAAGTGGGCCAGGTGCAGACGATCGTCACCGGCGGCATGATCTGCGGCCGGCTCGGCGTGCTCGTCGGGCCCATGTGCGAGCAGTCGATCGAGCAGGTGCATGCCGACATCGCGATCCTCGGCGGCGCCGGCATCACCGAGAGAGGGGTGTGGAATCACAACGCCCTGATCATCCCCACCCAGCGCAAGATGATCGCCGCTTCCGAGCGGACCATCTTCGTGCTCGATGCGACCAAGTTTGGCCGGAAGGCCCTCAGCCTCAGCGCGCCCTTCGAGCCGCGAATCACCATCGTCACGGACACCCAGCCCGCGCCCGCCGTCATCGAAGCCATCGACGCGGCCGGCGCCCGCCTCACGCTCGCGGAGCCGCGGCGGTTGCCGCGCCCCGCGCCGCACCGTCGCCTCGCCTGACGCCGGGCGATTTGCCTTCCGCCGTTCCCTTCTCTTGGTGGGAACGGTGATTTCATCCGTGCCCGCCGCTGCCCAACCCGAGTGCATCCGCCTCCGGGGCGTCCGTCAGAACAACCTGAAGGGATTCGACCTCGATCTGCCGCTCGGCCGCTACGTCGTGGTCACCGGCCTCAGCGGCGCCGGCAAATCCTCGCTCGTCTTCGACACCCTCCATGCCGAGGGCCAGCGACGCTACGTGGAGACGTTCAGCGCGTACACCCGCCAGTTCCTCGACCTGCTCGACAAACCCAAGGTCGACTCGATCGAGAACATCCGGCCGTCGATCGCGATCGAGCAGACCAACACGGTCAAGACCTCGCGCTCCACCGTTGGTACGATGACGGAGCTGACTGATTTCGCGAAGGTGTGGTTCAGTCATGTCGCCGAATGCTTCGATCCAGCCACCGGCGAAAAAGTCGAGGACGACACCCCTCAGTCGATCTGGCAGAAAGCGCGCCGCGCGCTTTCTGAAGAGACCGTGCTCCTGGCCTTCCGCGTCAAACGCCCGGGCAATCTGCAGTGGGCGGAGATCCTCACGAGCCTCAAAAACCAAGGTTATGGCCGCATCCTCATTCCCAAAAAGGAGGGCCCAAGCTCCGCCGCCAGGATCGAAGACCTCCTGAACCGGAAACCGCCCGCGGAAGGTTTGGTCGCCGATCATGTGTTTGTAGTCCAGGACCGCCTCCCGCCCATCGACGCCAACCGCGCCCGATTCCTCGAAGCCGTCGAAACCGCGATGCACTTCGGCCATGGCGAAGTCCACAGTTTCGGTGAAACCGCCGACGGTGGTTTCACCGAAACTGGCCACTACTCGCGCGGCCTGCACTCGCCCAAGACAGGCCGGCGGTTCCGCCCCGCGACGCCCGCGCTCTTTTCCTTCAACTCCCCGCTCGGCGCCTGCCCGCGGTGCCGTGGCTTCGGCCGGATCATCGAGATCGATTACCGGCTCGCGATGCCGGACCACGGGCTCTCGATCGACGATGGCGCGATCAAATGCTGGGAGAGCGAAGTCTACGGCGACTCGAAGAAGGACCTGATGGTCTTCGCGAAGAAGCGAAAGATTCGCACCGACGTTCCGTTCGCCTCGCTGCCGCTCGATCAGCAGCGCTTCATCATCGACGGCGAACCGGACTACGGAGAGGAAAACGGCAAGACCTGGCCGAAGTTCTGGTACGGATTGAAGGGATTCTTCCGCTGGCTTGAGAAGAACACCTACAAGATGCACGTCCGCGTCTTCCTCGCGCGGTACCGGGCCTACAATCTCTGTCCCGATTGCGCCGGCCAGCGGTTGCAACCCGAGGCGCTCTGCTGGAAGTGGCAGGGCCATACCCTGCCCGAACTCTACCAGTTGCCCGTCTCCGACCTGCTGCGCGTCCTGCGTGGTTGTCATCTAATGGATGACAACAGCGCCGCGCCGGGGGACGCTCGGAGCGCCACGCTCGCGTTCGAGTCGATCCTGACGCGGTTGCGTTATCTCGAACAGGTCGGCGTCGGCTACCTCACGCTCGATCGCACCTCGAAGACTTTGTCCGGCGGCGAAGTCCAGCGCGTGAACCTGACGAGCTGCCTCGGCACTTCATTGGTCGACACGCTCTTCGTCCTCGATGAACCGAGCGTCGGCCTGCACCCGCGCGACATCGAACGCTTGATCGCGATCATTCGCACGCTGACGGCGGCGGGCAACACGGTCGTGGTCGTCGAGCACGACGAAGCGATGATTCGCGCGGCGGACCATGTGATCGAAATCGGGCCCGAACCGGGCAGCCGGGGCGGACACGTCGAGTTCCAAGGTTCCGTGGCCGCGATGCTCGCGTCCCCGCGGAGCATCACCGGGGCCTACTTCTCCGGTCGTCAGACGATTCCCCTGCCAGCGCGCCGGCGCCCCGTGACAACCGCTGCGGCCAAGGGATCAACGGGCGGCTGGCTGACTTTCGCGGGAGCAACGAAGCACAATCTTCGCGATCTAACACTGCGCCTGCCGCTGCAGCGCCTCGTCTGCCTGAGCGGCGTTTCCGGCTCCGGTAAATCGACGCTCCTCGACAACGTCATCTACCAGGGACTCCTGGCGCAGCGCCTCCAGCTCACCGAGGATCCCGCGACGATTGGATCGATTTCGTCCGACCAGGAGTTCTCCGACGTCGTGCTCGTCGACCAGTCGCCGCTCTCCCGGACGCCGCGTTCGAACCCGGCGGTCTACACCGAAGCCTGGGAGTTGATTCGCGAGCTCTACGCGCAGACCCCGGCTGCACGGGAGGCCGGCTTCAACGCGTCGTCGTTTTCCTTCAACAGCGGCGAAGGTCGCTGCGATCACTGTCTCGGTCTCGGTTACGAGCGGGTCGAGATGCAATTCCTCTCCGATGTCTTCGTGCCCTGCCCGGTCTGCGAAGGCCGTCGCTTCAAACCCGAGGTGCTCGCGATCGCCTGGAACGGCCGCTCCGTGTCCGATCTGCTCGCGACCAGCGTCGCGGAGGCGCTGCCACTCTTCGCCGGCCATGCCACCATCCGATCGCGACTCGGCGTACTCGAGGCGGTCGGGCTCGGTTACCTGACCCTCGGACAACCCCTCAACACGCTGAGCGGCGGCGAATCGCAGCGGTTGAAACTGGTTTCCTACCTGGGCGCCTTCGGCGGCGCCGAAGGCGGAGTTTCGAGTTTGGAGTTTGGAGTTCGGAGTTTGGAGCTGTCGCAATCCGATCCGACGCGCGACCAACCAGAGAACCGCACCCCCAACTCCAAACTCAAAACGCAAAACTCCAATCCCCAAACCCCAAACTCCAAACTCCAAACTCCCAACTCCGCCCCCCGCGGCGCCCTCCTTCTCCTCGACGAGCCGACCACCGGTCTCCACCGCCACGACGTCAAGCGCCTGCTCTCCGTCCTGCAGGCCCTCGTCGATCGCGGTCACAGCGTCGTGGTGATCGAGCACAACCTCGATGTGTTGAAGGCCGCCGACTGGCTCATCGAGGTCGGACCGGAGGCCGGTGCCCAAGGCGGGCGGATCGTCGCGGAGGGAACGCCCGAAGCCGTCGCGGCCGCCGACACCGCGACGTCACCGTTCCTGCGCGCGGCCTTCGACGAAACGAGTGCGCGGACCGCCGCTCCCGCGCTGGCCGCGGAATCGCCTGGCATCTTTGGCGACCTCGCCCCCATCGCGGGACGCACCGGCGTGCTGCTGATCGAGGGAGCCCGCGAGAACAACCTGAAGAATCTCACGCTCTCGATCCGCCATCGCGAGCTCACCGTCGTCACCGGCGTCTCCGGCTCCGGCAAGTCGACCCTCGCCTTCGACATCGTGTTCGCGGAAGGCCAGCGGCGGTTCATGGAATCGATGTCGCCGTATGCGCGGCAGTTCGTTGAACAGCTCGCGCGGCCGGCCGTGGATCGGCTGACCGGAATTCCGCCCACGGTTGCGATCGAGCAGCGCGTCACGCGTGGCTCGCGCAAGTCCACCGTCGCGACGATCACGGAGGTCGCGCAGTACCTCCGGCTCCTCTACGCGCGCCTCGGCCTCCAGCATCATCCGGACACCGACCGGCCCGTGCGTCCGCTTTCGGCCGGCGCATTGAAGAAGCTGCTCGCCCGCGTCCTCCGCAGCCGGCCCGCCCGGCAGGCGAAGCACCTTTATTTGTGCGCGCCGCTGATTCGCGGCCGCAAGGGTCACCATCAGCCGATTGCCACGTGGATCGGCCAGCAGGGTTTCAGCCTGATGCGCGCCGACGGGCAGCTCGTGCCGGTCGATGCGTTCCAGAAACTCGATCGCTACCGCGAACACGACATCGAGGTCGTGGTGTCCGATCTCAAGGCCGGCGCCCGCGGCCGCACACCCGCGGCGCTTCCGCTCCTGGCGCGGCGCAGTCGCAAGGCCGCCGCAGCCCCAGACGCGGCTCCCGCCCCACCCGCCACGCCCGACGCCGCGTTGGAGAGAGCGCTGCGTCTCGGCAAGGGCGCGTGTTTCCTCCTGACCGAACGCGGGGAGGTGCTCTCGTGGTTCTCGACCACCCGCACCGACATCGAGACCGGCGAGTCCTTTCCGGAGCTCGATCCGAAAAATTTTTCCTTCAACTCGCCGCGGGGCTGGTGCCCGACGTGCCGCGGCCACGGCCGGGTTTTTCCGTGGATGCTGGAGCCCGACGACGAGGACAACGCGGACCCGATGGCCCGGCTGCGCGAGTTCGGCGTGGATTCCGCCGAGGACGTGGCCGAAGGCGGCACGCCCTGCCCCGAGTGTCACGGGGCCCGGCTCAATCGCGTGGGCCGCGCCGTGAAGCTCCATTTCCGTGGCCGGCAGGAGCCGCAGTCGCTGCCGGTGCTGCTGCAATCGACGCCTTCTTTGCTGCTCGCCCGGTTGCGCGCCCTCGAACTGGACGCCCGCGGCCGGCTGATCGTCCAGGACATCGTGCCTCAGATCGCCGAGCGCCTTCGTTTCCTCGATCACGTGGGACTCGGTTACCTCTCGCTCGATCGCCCGACGGAAACACTTTCGGGCGGCGAGGCGCAGCGCATCCGCCTCGCGGCCCAGCTCGGCTCCAATCTGTCCGGAGTGCTCTACGTGCTCGACGAACCGAGCATCGGGCTCCACGCCCGCGACAACGAGCGCTTGATCGAGACGCTCCAGGCCCTGCGGGCCAAGGGCAACACGCTGCTGGTCGTCGAGCACGACGATGAGCTGATGGCCCGCGCCGATCGCATCATCGATCTCGGACCGGCGGCCGGCATCCACGGTGGCGAGTTGCTCGCCAATGGCACGCCCGCCGAGATCCGCGCGAACGCCCGCTCGCTCACCGGGCTCTTTCTCGCCCGGGGCATCGCGCATCCGCTGCGCGGCGCCTATCGTCCGCCGGTCCCGGCCAGGCGCAGCGCCGAATGGCTCGAGCTGGAGGGCGCGTGTTTCCGCAATCTCAAGGGCTTCGACCTCCGGTTTCCGCTCGGCCGTCTCATCATGGTCGCGGGTCCCAGCGGCGCGGGAAAATCGACGCTCTTCCGCGACCTGCTCCAGCCGGCGATGACCCACGCCATTACCACCCGCAGTGCCAAGCTCACCGGTCGGGAATTCGTCAAGGCCACCGGTTTCGTCTCTTCAGACTCTCAACTCTCAACCCTAAACTCTCAACCGGTCCCCAACTCTCAACCGGTCCGCAACTCTCAACCGGTCCTCAAAGGCCAACCGCCCTTCGCGGAACTCCGTGGCGCCCACGGCTTCAAGCGCGTGGTCGAAGTCGACCAGTCGCCGATTGGCAAGACGCCCCGCTCGACGCCCGCGACGTATCTCGGAATCTTCGATCTCATCCGCCAGTTCTTCGCTTCGCTGCCGGAGTCGAAGATTCGTGGTTACACCGCTTCGCGGTTTTCCTTCAACACCACCGGCGGACGCTGTCCCACCTGCGAAGGCGCCGGTCGGATCAAGCTCGAGATGGCGTTCATGCCCGACACGTACCTCCCATGCGACGATTGCCGCGGCTCGCGCTACAGCGCGGAATTGTCGGACATCACGTGGAAGGGAAAAAATATCGGCGAGGTGCTGCAGCTCACCTTCGAGGAAGCCGCGCAGTTCTTCAGCTTCCACTCCCAGCTCTCGCAGGTCAGCCAGCTCATGGTCGACTGCGGGCTCGGTTACCTGACGCTCGGCCAGAGTTCGCCGACGCTCTCGGGCGGCGAGGCGCAGCGGCTCAAACTCGTGACGGAATTGTCCACGGGGCTCGCCACCTATCGCGAACGCAGCCGCGGCGAACTGCCCCGGAATTTCTACCTGCTCGAGGAGCCCACGATCGGACTGCACCTGAGCGACTGCGAAAAGCTGATCGGCGTGCTGCACTCGCTGGTGGATCAAGGTCACACCGTGGTCGTGATTGAACACCATCTCGATCTGATCGCGGAGGCGGACTACCTCATCGAACTCGGTCCGGTGGGCGGGCCCGACGGCGGCGAGTTGATTTATCAGGGCGAACTCGCGGGCCTGAAGAAGGTAAAACGCAGCCCTACGGCGCCGTATCTTCTGCCGAAGCTGGTCGCGGCGAAGTCGACCTGAACGATTCAGGTTCGGGGGGAGCGCCGGTAGCAGGTGAAGCTCAAAGGACGGGGAGGGCGCGCAAGAGGCACGCCCCTACGAAATTCTGGTAGGGGCGGGGCTCGTCCACGCCCTGATCTTTGCGGAAGCAATGGACAGTGAGGACACCGTCCCTCCTTTGCCTGTTCTCTGAGAGCAGGACCGAAAGGAACCGTGAATGATCAGCCTGCCATGGGAGGCGGGTGTCCTCACCCGCCGGGGAGTGTTCCGGGCCTCGCGTGCGCGACGCGCACCTACCGCGATCCCGACTCCAAGGCGCGCCGAATGGCCTGTGCCACCTCGGAGGGTCTGGCCGGCTTCAGGACGCAAGCGGTGAGACGCGCCGTCTCGATATTGTGCGCCAGCAACTCGGGATTCATGTACCCGGTCAGGAGAATTCGATGCGTCCGGGGAAAGCGTTCGCTGATCCGGATCAGGAACGGCAGCCCTTCTTCGACGGGCATGAGATGATCGCAGACGATCACCTGGTAGTTGCCGGTCGCCAGCTTGCGTTCGGCCTCAGCGGCGGACGTCGCCACGTCGACCTCGAACTCACTACTGAGGGCAAGACGGAACGAGTCCAGCAACGGCACCTCGTCATCCACCAGCAGCACCCGGGCACCGCCGGCGGCGCTGGCAGACGTTTCGGCGTTCATCCGGCTCAGGCCCGCTCAGCCGCGACGCTGGCGTTGCTGGCCTTGGCGGCGTCCTGCACCACCTTGACCAATTCCTGGATCGTGACCGGCTTGAGCAGGTAGCGAAAGAGCGCGGCCTCGTTCACGCTCTGCAGCAGCATCTCCGGCTTCATGTAGCCGGTGACGAGGATGCGCTGCATGTGCGGAAATTCCTCCCGCGCCCGGACCAGGAAGTTCATGCCATTGCCGCCCGGCATGAGGTGATCGGCGACGACGACCTTGAAGGTCTTTTTCTGCAGGATGAAATCCGCCTCGCGGGCGTTGGAGGCGGTGGTGATTTCGAAAAAGGGCGACAGCGCAGCCACGAAGACGTCCAGCAGTGCCTGTTCGTCGTCGACGAGCAACACCGGGTCCTTCTTCGGTGCCGGCACGGCGGGCGCCGCGGGCACAGCCGCATTCACGTCGGACGAATTCATTCGGGCGGACTGTGTTTTTCGCCGGCGGGCTTGGCAAACTGAAAGCAGCCCAAGGAGGGTCGGTGAAATTACCTGAAGGGATTTGGTTGCTAGGGTCCGGCCGACCGGGATTCTCTCGATGGTACCTTGCCCATGGAACTGATCGATCTCTCAGCCGCGATTCGGGACGGTACCCTGGCCGGGCTGGGGCCCGAGGTCGTCACGCAGGAGCGCCTGACGGCGCGCAATGCCTCGGGCAACACACCGCTGCACCTTGCCGCCCGCCATGGCCGGCTGCGTGAGCTGCCACCCGCGGCGCTGACCGCGGAGAATCTTTCGCTGCGGAACGATGCGGGCTACACGCCGCTCCACCATGCGGCCATTGGCGGGCATCTGGATCAGATCCCCGCGCCGCTGCTCACCGCCGAGGCCCTGGCGATCCGGAGCAATGCGGGCATCACCGTTTTCCACCTCGCCGCCGCCCATGGCAGCCTGCACCAGGTGCCCGCGGAATTTCTGACGTCCGAGGTCGTTCTGCGCCGCACCGATGTCGGCAACTCGCTCCTTCACGAGGCCGCGGAGAACGGGATGCTCGATCACGTGCCCGCGGAATACCTGACGGCCGCGAACGTGACGCAAAAGAATCTGGGCGGCGAAACCGTTCTCCATGTCGCCGCCTTCAACGGCCATCTCGATCAAGTTCCGGCGCCACTGCTGACCGTCGCCGCGCTGCGGGAAACGACCAGTTCGGGCGACACCGTGTTTCACGCGGCCGCCATCTCGGGGCATCTGGAACAAGTCCCCGCTCCGCTCCTCACGCGCGACAACCTCGTGATAGCGAGCAAGAGCGGGTTCACCGCCATCCACGCCGCCGCCGAGAGCGGCCAGCTCAGCAAGATCCCGGTCGCACAACTCACGCTCGAACTTCTCCTCACGCCCAACGACAACGGTGACACGCCGCTGCACGCCGCGGCATACGAGGGGCACCTCGATCAGGTCCCGCCGGAGCTTCTCAGCCTGGAGACGGTCAACACGCGCAACTACGACGGCGCGACGGTGGCCCGCACCGCGATGGAACGCGGCTTTCACGAGCAGATCCCCGGCGCCTCGCGCCCGAAGACGATCAGCCCCTTCCGCCAGTTTCTCCACAACCTCGGTCGCTCGAAGATTCCGTTCTGATTCGGCGGGTGGCGAAATCGGAGGGCGTAAGAGACCCTCGGGAATGCGCGTCGGAGCATTCCCTTTTTGGCCTTCCCCTCGCGCCCGGCGCACCCTTTGCTGCACTCTCGTTTTTTCGGCTTCCGCGCGGTCCATCCGCCGGCACCCGAACCCATTCCACTTCCTCATGAACACCTCCATCACTGCCATCACTGGCCGCGAAATCATCGACTCCCGCGGCAATCCGACTGTTGAAGTCGACGTGCGCCTCGCCTGCGGCGCCCTCGGCCGCGCCGCCGTTCCCTCCGGGGCCTCGACGGGCGAGCACGAGGCGATCGAATTGCGCGACGGCGACAAGGCCCGCTACGGCGGGAAGGGCACGCAGAAGGCCGTCGCGAACGTGAAGACGAAGATCGCGCCGGCACTGATCGGCCACGATGCGTGCGACCAGGTCGGCATCGACCGCGCGATGATCAAGCTCGATGGCACCTCGACCAAGGCGAAGCTCGGCGCCAACGCCATCCTCGGCGTCTCGCTCGCCACCGCCCACGCCGCCGCCGCCGCCCTCGGCCAGCCCCTCTACAAGTATCTGGGCGGCCCGAACGCCAAGGTGCTGCCGGTGCCGATGATGAACATCATGAACGGCGGAGCGCACTCGGATGCCCCGATCGATTTCCAGGAGTTCATGATCATGCCGACGGGCGCGAAGTCCTTCTCCGAAGGTCTGCGCATGGGCTGCGAAATCTTCCACTCGCTGAAGAAGGTACTGAAGGACAAGGGTCTCGCGACCGCCGTCGGTGACGAGGGTGGTTTCGCCCCGAAGCTCGCCAGCACCGAGGCCGCGCTCGACGCCATCGCCCTCGCGGTGAAGAACGCCGGCTACAAGCTCGGCCAGAACGTCCACCTCGCCCTCGATGTCGCCGCTTCCGAGTTCTATGTGAAGGAGAAGAAGCGCTACGTCTTCAAGAAGTCCGACGGTCGCTCGCTCTCCGGCGACGAGATGGTCGCCTTCTACAAGGCCCTCACGTCCAAGTACCCGATCATCTCGATCGAGGACGGCTGCGCCGAGGGTGATTGGGAGACCTGGAAGAAGCTCACGGACGCCATCGGTGATCGCGTGCAGCTCGTCGGGGACGATCTCTTCGTCACCAACACCAGTTTCCTCAAGCGCGGCATCGAGACCGGCACCGCCAACTCGATCCTCGTGAAGGTGAACCAGATTGGCTCGCTCACCGAGACCTTCGACGCGGTCGAGATGGCCAAGGAAGCCAACTACACCGCCGTCATCAGCCACCGCTCGGGCGAGACCGAGGACGTCACGATCGCCGACATCGCCGTCGCGACCAACGCCGGCCAGATCAAGACCGGTTCGCTGTGCCGCACCGATCGCGTCGCGAAGTACAACCAGCTCCTCCGCATCGAGGAAGAGCTCGGCTCCAGCGCCATTTACGGCGGCAAGATCAAGGGACTGTAAGCCCTTTTTCTGACTCTTTCAAAGCCGGGCCTCACCGCCCGGCTTTTTTGTGCCCGGAACTCGCGGCTCGATTGGACGTCGGGTATCTTGGCTGGCCCGCCACCGGGCAATGCCCTCGACTCCCCGCGCCGTCGCTCCGACCCTAACCCCTGCCCACGATGAGAACCCAATTCCTCGCCCTGCTTCTGTCCGCCGCCCTCAGTCTCAGCGGGCGCGCCGCCAACGACACCTCGAAATCGAGCCTGTCCGACGCCATCAAGGCCCGGGCCGCCGAGGATGCGAAGTCGACTTCAAGCCGGCCGACGGGACCCGCCAAGTCGCCCGCCGCCGAAGCCGCCGCCCACCCCGCTCCGCCGGCTCCGACCACCCCAGCCGCGAAGGCCGACACGAACGCGAAGAAGCCGGTCTCCGCCGAGGAAGCGGCGAAAGCAAAGGAGCAGGATGCCACGGTGCTCGATCCGGTCGAGGTCCGGAAGCGGAAGATGACCGAATTCGAACAGCAGACCCGCGACCAGGAAGCCGCGATGATTCGCGAGAAGAAGAACACGACGCCGACCGAAATGGACAAGGCGTTGAACGACTCGAAGATTTCCAAGGTGTTTGCCATTTTCGGCGGACAATCCGGTGAGCAGCGCGCCAACATCGCCAAGGAACGGGTCAGCATGATGGAAGAGGAGAAAGACCTCATCGAGGCCATCGCCCACGCGAAGACCAAGGAAGAGAAGCAGACCCTCCAGAAGCAGCTCGAGGACCTTCGAAAAATGCGCCGCGAACTCGAGAAGGCGCTGCGGTAGGAAATCGGGCGTGGTCGAGCCACGCCCCTACAAAATTTATCGGTAAGGGCGCGGCTCCGCTGCGACTGCCTTTGTCGCCCGCTGCGTGAGCAGCGGGATAACTCGAAGTCTTACTGGGCGCGCACGAGGCACTCCGCCACTCATCGCTGACACTTACCGCCATATCATCGCTGACACTTTTGATGTCAGCGCATGCCGTGGAAAAAAGATTCGAAGGTGCAGCAGCGACTAGAGCTGGTGCATGCCATGATCAGGAACGAGACGTCGGTGGCCGCT